>JANOQK010000437.1:0-13217 GCA_031414855.1 Bacteroidia bacterium
CACTGGTATAGTTGGTCTTGTCATTTTTCTTTTAATTTAGGGGCTCTGATTTAAAAAATATAAAACTGAATATTAAGAAAAAGATTATGCCTTTATTTCTGTTTAGCATTGATTCAGTAAAGCATGCTGATGAGAACAGCAGTATAAAAGATAAGTAAAGAAAATCATAATGAATAATTGCCATCCTAAACTGTAGCCCCAAAATTAAAAGAAAAATGACAAGACCAACTATACCAGTGCTCAACATCACTTGCATATACTGATTATGCATATTAAAATTAAATTCAACCCCTGTTTTATAGTTGTTCCTCATAAAACCAGCGTTCAATTCCTCTTGCTGATCACCTATACCAACACCTATCCAAGCATTTTCCAGTAGCACATCAAATCCAGGTTTCCAAATATTAATTCTTGCAAAATAACTATCATAGTTAGAACCTTCAGTTTTGCCGTGTCTTAAATCATTAAAGCGTGCCTTAACAACAGGGTTAAACAATATCATGAAGATAAAAACAATTGGAACCACTGAAGCAATTAGTAAATACTTAAATTTTCTTGTGCTCACAGAATAAATTATCACATTGAGAGTCGTAATAAGCATTAACGCAACAATTATTGTTCTTGCGCCTGAAGCTATAATCATAAGAAAGAAATAAATTATAAGAATACATAATCCGCTATTCCTTAGAAAAGAATTTTTAGTAAAGCTATCAATGAGATGGAATATAATAATCAGAACACATAAGCTCATATATAACCCAAAATACACAGCCTGCATTCCTATTGGTTCAGATATTCTCTCATACGAGAAATAATACTCATGAAATATCTTTCCTTCAATTAAGCTGAGCTGAACATTAGCAATTAAACATATAATCGAGGCAATCAGACACCCACACACAAATGCTAATTTTAAATATTTAGTTCTCCCTGCGAGGATTTCCAAATCTTTAAATATAAAGGGCACTAACAAAAAAGGAAGATGAGTCTCAAGCACTGACAAACCTATCTTAACGTTTGTACTCCGCGTGTACATAAGAGAAATAACTTCTACAAAAAAGAATAAAACAACTAATACTGCTAAACTACTGGCTGATAATTTGATGCTTTTAGAACAAAGGGGAACAATTGAAATGAGAACACTCAGTAGAATAAGCACATTAGAAAATTTAATAGCAAACGGCAGTGAGCCCACAAGTAATAACAATGCAATAAACTTAACTTGGGTGTAAATGTTTTGGCTAATAACCATCAAAGTATATTCAATTTTTTTTCTGAAATAACGCTATTATAGATAGTGATAAGGTTCTTATAATTTACATCAGGTGTATATTTTGACAAGTATGTTTGACGAGAATTTTTATAAAAAGAGTGATATTTATCATGATCACGCACAAACCTATGCATTTTATCTAGTAAATCATTAGCGTCATTGGTACGGAAATGTATACCATTATATCCATCAGTGACAATTTCATTAAGGTTTTCAATGTCTGATATAATGATGGGTGTACCTGTAGAAAATGCCTCCAATATTGTGATTGGCAAACATTCATACCAAATAGAGGGCATAATAAGAGCTCTACACTTTCTTAATTTCGAAAGAATAAAAATCCTGTCTTTATATCCGTGATAGGTAATGTTTGAATTCGCACTGGCTGCTTCCTCAACAGACGAACGCAAAGGACCGTCACCTATTATTTCTATCCGACAGTCAGAATTTGAAAAAGCCTTTAACAATACTTCTATCCCCTTTTCTTCTGACAAGCGCCCTACAAATAAAAAATTGGAGTCACGATCACCCATAGTTTCGCACTCTATATCGCTTACGCTGTTTGGCTTAACCATTACCTTTTCAGGAGTCAATTTCAGTGAAGAGTTAACATATATTTCCTTAGCAAATTTTGTGACAGCAATATATCGGTCAATTTTTGTTTCCCAAGTATTCATCAACTTGTGAATCCCAGTCATAAAAGTAAGATTAGCGGTCTCAATCACTGATCCACGATGGCATTTATGTTTAATCCCTGCCAACGGAAATTTTTGACCGATGCAAATTCTACAAGGCTTTAAATCTCTTAGCAAAAGTGATCCAGAGCATATTAGTCGGTAATTCTGAAGGGTAACAACTACGGGAATTTGAAGTTTCTTTGCTGCATAAAATATAGAAGGAGAAGCAGAATAAAAGAAGTTATGAACATGAATGACATCAGGCTTAAAATCAAGAATAGCTTTCTTGACTAAACTCGCTGATTTAAAATTATAGAATAATTGTACTCCGGTTTTGATCTTACTGAAGAGTCCATCAATTTCATTGTTCGAAAAAATTAGAGTCTTAACCATGTTACCTCTACTCTCCAGTAAGGTTCGTTCGGCTTCAAACGTTGCATCCTCCCCTCCGTACTGTTTATACCGATTATGAACCAATAATATTTTAATCATTTCCTTCAATAACGATAATCAAATTATGAAATAATTTTCATTTTTTTATTCTCTATCCCAATAAAATTTGGATAAGCATCTTTATGATTTATGATGACGTCCGAAATCTATAACTTCATCATGCCTATGAAAGTTTTACCTATATACTGAGAAACTTCATTATAATAAGTAAAAAAGAGTTATTAACAAACTAATCACCTTGAGTCCAAAAGATTGATACACCACTACTTGATTGTATCATCCATATTTAGAGAGCTCTGGTGTATTATATTTCTGTGTCAGATAAAGTAAGATGAAGAAATAAAAGTAAAACATAATCTCAAAGTAGATAAATACATTATCTGTTAGAATAAGTACGTTGAAATAGATGAGAATGATGACTGCCTTAGTAGAAAACATGGTTCTATAAAAAAGCAGTATCAACCAAGCAATGAAAAAAAATAGGCCAAATTCGAAGTAGTTCTTTATTATTTCGGAATGTAAATTAAGAGCAACTCCGTAAAATTGAAACATGGCATCATCAATTTTACCAAGTCCCAAACCGCTAAGATCGAAAGCGCCTCCAGCATCAAATGCATTTGTGTAAAGAGTTTTCCTGCCCATTAAAAATCGATCAGCATTATACCCTGTTTTTTCAAATATATACTGGTCAAATTTTCCAGACGTAATGAGGTAGGCAAATTGGATAAAAAATAAGTTCGCAAGTAATCCCAAAAGAGTCAACGCTACTCGATATCGCGACAAATTAATTTTTAATAAAGATGCTATAAAGTATATTATGACACAAAGTACCACAGCTATGATAACGATTCGCTTAAAACAAAGAATAAAAAAGATTATTGACACAATCAGATACCACTTGTTGTACTTTTCAAGGAAAAAAAACAAAACCAAAAAACCAAAAACATATGCCAAATTACTTTCCGTATCTAATTCAGATGAAATTAATGCGTTACTAAGTAAGTGGAAATTCAGAAGAACTTCTATTAAATCCCCAGACTCCTCATATAGAAATATACCGATATTAATGTAAAATATTATTAGGACGTAGCTACGGATTTTATCTGGATTAAAGTATGGGAGCAATAGCAATACAAATAAAAGCGGTGTTAATATGAATATCGCGTTTGGTAAGAAGTGGGGGGAAACCTCGAGAAATATTGAATTCTGAACAAATAAATAAACAATTAACAACACATAAAAAACCAAGAAAGTTAAATAGTAATTTAAAATCCCCTTCTGAATTTTAATCTTGCCTGCATTTGCAACAAAAAATAATGGAAGTAATGGTAGCGTGTACTTCAGATATCGTAAGGGATAATATAAACTTGTCAAAAGTATTACACCCAGAAAACAGCCCAGATAAAATAAAAAGCCATTGATTTTCATGCCTTCGATTACTTAGAATCTTTAAATTACTGCTTCTGTAAATGAAATTATTAATTAAGTCAAATAAATCACTTTAAAATTATCGTCAGAAATTTTGTCAAAATAATCATATGTATCTTCAACTAGTGGCAACATTGATTTACTGATTATTTGACTGCTTTTAATGCGTATAGCATATAGCTCTAAACCTTCTCCAAATATTTCCTTGCAATTCGGAATTGCAGAGGTGATAAAACCTACTAAATATTTAGGCAACTTAGGTTGCTGAAGCAGATATAACTCGATAGGAATATCCAGAACCTTGATGGTTAAGCCGAAAGATTCTCTCACTCTATCAAGTTTTGATTGATGCTCATCACGATGTGGAATATAAATTACTTCATTAGAACTAAAATACTCTTTAATGCGGCTTATGTAATTAAAATAAGTGCCCTCCGATACAATTTCAGGTTTTATTTCGCTTAATGGTTGCCCTAATAAGTAGACATCTTCCGTCTTTTCTTTTTTACCCACCAAACGTCTAATCTCATTATAGTTATGCTTTTCCAAATGATCACCTGGAGCTGTGACAATATCATAAGACGAAAAAAATATAACTGACTTTGGATGCCCTATCCGGTAGCCAAGAATAAATTTCTTAAAAATCACCTTAGCCAAAAAATCTATCGACCATGCATTAAGGAATGAAATATTGTTTTTTCTTCTTCGGTTGATTTCCAGCGTTGCAATGCCATCATCAAGCAAAATCAATTGTTCATATCTGACAGAGTTTACAAAATGAATATTTTCTAAACTTAAGTAGTATCCCACAAATAAATTATTAACAACTGAAAATTGATCAATCAGACTCTGGAGAATTTTAAAATTCTGTTTAACTCTTTTTATTGCTGTGAGAAAATTGCCTGCTTTAAGATTAGCTTCATGCTCTTTCTGACTTTCAACATTTTGATCAATAAAATAAACTTCGCGCCATTCTGATTTATTTAAAATCTTCTTTATTGTAATTAAATTGTCTGCATACGCACTGACAATAGCGACAGAAGAATGAGTGGATATATTAAAGCGCTTCTTAGCCTCAATCACATTGATTAGTTGAATGGGGGTACTTAGAAGAAAGAGATTAGTAGTCATCACATATTCAAATTAAAGATTGGTGCATTTTTCATCTGAGACTCCATGGCATTGGGAAAACTTTATTACTAAAATACCATGTCAAAATAAAACTTAAAAAATAACTAATACATAACGAGTAGGAAGCTCCAATAGTGCCCACTTTTGACACGAGAAAATAAGTTAACGAAACATTAACTACTGCTGATGTCACCGTGATGAACGCTAATAGATATGTTTTTTCTACATAAAAAATATAGTTTACAACCATTTTATACATTCCATTAAATGCAAATCCAACAGAAATCCAGAAAATAAATCTTTCACCCGCAATAAAACTGGAGCCAACAAAGAATCTATAAAAAGGAGGTATGATATAGGCATACGACACTGAAATCAGCAGTATGACAATCATGTATAAATATGTAATTTTGACTAATTCAACTTTACGAGTATCACTATTTTCCCTGAGTGTTTTGTAAATCCAAGGGGCAAAGGCATTATTAAATGAGTCTTGGAGTATTAGAATAATTTGCGCAAACTGAAAACCAACCATATAAACGCCAACTTCTGCGACACTGACCAAATTTGAAATTATCAATCGATCTGACAACATTAACACAGCCCCTCCGAAGGTATGCGGAATAAGAGGAACTCCGAAGTTCAGTGCTTTTTTAATATATGATCTGTTTAAACCACGTTTGATGTATTTTTTTTTTATTAAAATATAAATCGATAAAAACGCATAAATAACGAATACAAAAACTTGAGCAATTATTCTACCTTTCCAGCCTAACTCAAATGGGATTACTAAAATTAAGGAAAGCACCAAATTCAATGCTGTTTGACTTATCTGAAATAACCCATACAAAAATGGTTTTTCCTCTGCTATCCATAGCCCAAGTAACAACTGAAACATAAATTGCGAGCAGGCAAATAGAACAATCAAGGGAAGCCATTCGCGCGGAAATTCTATTAATCTGGAAATGGGAGAAGACAGCAGAAAAGAAAGCAGCAGCAGTAGTGCGGTGCTTGCCAGCAATATCAAAAGTGTGTTATAAACATAATTCGGAAAATCTACTTCCTCCTTCTTGTAATACTGCACAATGACAGAATTGTGTGTGTTTAATCCTGTAAAAGAAATTAACAAGGTTGCAATAACTTGAAAAATCGAAATAATACCATAATCACTTGTGGTTAAGTATCGAGTTAGTACAGGAATTAGTAAAAATGGAATAGCACTATTCAGAACATTGCTGACGGTAAAAACAAAACTCGACTTAAGTAAAGAAGAATTAAATACTCTTTTTAACAATGTGTTGTCTTTAGGAATAGGTAATTTCTATGACAAATAATCCATACTCATTGGAGTACCTCTTCCAATGTCAATCTTTGCCCGCCTTCCCAGAATTTGCTCAAAATACTTTGGAGCTAATCCATCACCCGGCCGGATAACACGGACATTGTGATCGGTAAATACACTTCCCGCTTTTACATTTTGTACCACATAAATTGACCTCTTAAATATTTTACTTTTCTCTTCTGCCTTTTGCACATTCAGTTGTACCTGCCCCATAGCCAAAAAAGCTCTTTCGCTTTCAAGCACCAGTGATTTCATTTCCAAAGGCTCCATACTGAAGGTACTATCGACTCCGCCATCTGCCCTGCTTATCGTAAAATGTTTCTCGATAACTCGAGCTCCAAGAGCAATGGATGCTATACTTGCTCCTATACCCATGGTGTGGTCACTCAGGCCTATAATACAATCCGGAAAAATTTGTTGCAGAACAGGGATGGTGACAAGGTTGGTGTTTTCGGGTGTAGCCGGATAAGTACTGGTGCATTTTAGAAGAACGATTTCCTTACTCCCATTTTCTTTAAGAACTTGAACAGATTCCATTATATCGGACAAGTTTGCAATACCTGTGCTCATGATTACCGGTTTACCTGTTCTAGCTACCTTTTTTAGTAGAGGATGATCTGTATTTTCAAACGAGGCAATCTTATAACAGGGAACCTTCAATGTTTCCAGAAAATCCACAGCAGTATCGTCAAATGGAGTGCTGAAACATAGCATACCAAGTTCTTTAGCATAGTCAAAAAGTGGCTTATGCCACTCCCATGGGGTATGAGCCTCTTGATAAAGTTCGTATAGGTTTCTGCCATACCAAAGTGATTTCTTATCCGTAATGTCAAATAGCCCGCCACGATGATCAATAGTCATGGTATCAGGGGTATAGGTTTGAAGTTTAACCGCATGCGCTCCCGTTGTAGCTGCACTTCTGATTATTTCCTTTGCCCGTTCTAAAGATTGATTATGATTACCAGACATTTCAGCAATTATAAATGGCTTTTGATGGTGGCCTATTTCTACATTTCCAATTTTTATCGTTTTCATTTCTCTTTTAAAAGCTTGAAACTTTTTGATTCTTCTTTACTAACTGATTGAACTTCTTTAAAATTTGCTGCAATGAATGATTTATAAGAAGAAACATTTTCGCATTTGATATAAGCTGAAATTTTCTCTGTGGGATGTCTGTTTAAATAATCGGTTGTTGCCATTTTTAGCATCTTACCACTAATGGATTTTCCCCTAAATGCAGTGTCTAAAGAAATTCCAATTACTGTTTCCTCATCATAGGACTCAATTCTTACCTGTCCCACCGGAATACCTTCAATATTTGAGAAAAGATAGAAAAAACACTTTTCGGAGACCAATTTATTATTAAACCACTTGACATGCTCTTCATACGAGATTTCATTTGTATGAAAAGAGTTCTTTCTAACCTCAACATCGTTGGCCCAGTTAAAATAAAGCATGGCGTCCTCTTTGGCTGCCATTCTAAACGTGATGCTGTCCAGAAAGCAGGAATGAATTAAGACATCAACACATTTTCCTTCTACCAACACATGATTTTTTAATCTTGCTTCCTCCACAAAGGAACTGTTTTCAAGAGCCTTATAAAGAAGCGGGCGTGTATCGTAGGCATAGGTGTAGATCTTAATAAAATCAAGTTCTTGTGATGCTACTCTTTTAATAATCCTTAAGAAAATTGTCCAATCACTCACAAACTGCTCAGTATCACCCGCTCGCTCAGTGTTAGTCAAAAACGAAACTTCAGCATTTCTACTCTCCCAATCAATATGAACTAAGCCTCCATAGCCAATAAGTTTTTCATCCTCTAAAAAGCTGAATAATAGTTGGGTAGGTCGCTCATGTTCAAAGAGCTTAGCTACTACCTGCTCAAAGTAAACGTCTTGCTTTTCAACAGTTAAGGGTTCCTTTTGTCTTAGTATTTCTATCTGTTGATTTCGCCATTCCCGGATTAGATGACGGTCATTAAAACGTATTGGGATAAGCTTATATCTTTCGAAAACGAATTCTCGTTCAGTTAAACATTTATAATTCTGAAGCATCCCTATTCTATTTTATTGAAAGAAATAAAATGTTCCAAACAGTCTCGTTTACTAGGTGTGAACCCTAATGTTGATACCCGCATTTTTAATATGAGAGCGCGTCTGCATCAAATTTTGATCTCGATGCGCAAAAAAGGATCCAGAGGTTACAGCATCAGCCTTTCCAATTAGGAATCCATCAATGAAATGTTTTGCTAATCCACAGCCACCACCCGAAATAACCGGAATCGAAACAGCTTGCGCAATTTGCTTTGTAATATCAAGATTAAGTCCGTCACGCATTCCATCATGATCAATGCTTGTCAATAATAATTCTCCGGCACCAAGTTTTTCAGCCTCCACTGCCCATTCCACCGGGTCTATGTTTGTTTTTTCCTGTCCTCCATAAAGATAAACAAGATTTCTGCCATTGGCTTCTTGCTTATAATCAATGCTAACCACAACACATTGTGCGCCAAAGCGCTTTGACGTTTTCGAAATTAATGAAGGATCCTTAACGGCCTGAGTGTTTATAGCAATCTTATCCGCTCCATTCGATAGGAGTGTTCTGAAATGATCTTCTGTCACTACCCCTCCCCCAACCGTCATAGGCATAAATATCTCTTGAGATACTTGATGTATAACAGAGGCTAGCTTTTCAACACTCTTTTCATCCTTATCAATATTTATAAATATAAGTTCGTCTGCGGCCTGATCTTGGAAAATTTTTGCTTGGGAAACTGGGTCTCCGATTTCAATAACATGTCCAAATTGTTTTGTAATAACCAAAACCATTCGTTTTTTATTGTAACCGCTTGTGCGAAGCTGGAGCTTAGGAATTAATCTCTTCTTTGACATATCAGGGTTTCCAGGCAATAAAATTCTCTAATATTTTCAAGCCATAATCCTGACTTTTCTCCGGATGAAACTGAGTGGCAAAGATATTATTCTTTAGGACTGCTGCTGTAACAGGAAAATCATAATCATAGGTAGCAACTACATCTGAAGCAACAACCGTTTTCATATAAAAAGAATGGACAAGGTAGAAATCTACTTTATCTGGAAGTCCTTTAAACAAGGGTACTTTAGAATCGAATGTGACATCATTCCATCCAATGTTGGGCACGCGCTTATCGGTATCTGTGGGATGTATTCGTATAACCGTTGCATCAAACCATCCTAATCCATCATGATCGCCACCTTCTGTACCCTTGCTTGCCATCACTTGCATGCCCAGACAAATACCAAGGGTTGGCTTTCCTTTTTTCAAAACCTCAATGTCCAACGCTTCCCTGAAACCTGTATTATTGATTTTATCAATACAGTCCTTAAATGCTCCTACTCCGGGTATCACAATTCGATCAACACCAGCTAAGTCTTCAGGGTATTTGCAAATCATAACATTCGTTGCCAGATAATCAAATGCACTGTATACGGACAGCAAGTTGCCCATACCGTAATCTAATATACCAACCATGTTATTTGTTACTGCGATTTCTTCCAGTTTTGCAATTGTTGTTCCGCATCTTCTCTCTTCATTTTACCCTCACGCGTCCATTTGCCGAAGTCCGGCATCTTCTCACCCGCCTCTTGCTCAACCAAATTTAATCTCCAGGGCGAAACAGAATGGCTTTGTGCTATCTGGAAAAATTCGGCTTCCGTTAAACCTACCATTTCAAGAAAGATCTCCAAACTGGCAGGCTTTTTACCCTCGTATTTTGCGATCATATCTAGACCCTCCTCTCTTTCCATCCTACCGTGTCTAACATCGATTGAGGCCAGGTGAGTTGGTCTTGTATATCCTCGTTTTACATACTTAATGTAATCCCGAACTCCCTGCATGTGACATTCAATCTTCTCATAGTTGTATTCTGCAGGCACGTTCTCGACACGATCTCCTTGCCATCCCAATTCATCGTGAATCACTTTCGACTGCATTTTTACATCCCATGGAATATATGTTCCAAGGCATACTGAGCGGTAATTTAACTTTCTCAGGTCTTTTAGTGGTGGATAGGTGTAGGGTTTGAAATCACGTTCATCCACATTATTCCCACTTAATCTTACCGCCATGTCTAAAGCAGTAATACCAAGGTTAACATATCTGTTGAATCGTTTTTCATCCACTTCTTCTGGCTGGTCATAGCTATAGTAGGAGGTGTATTCAGCAGAGGGTTCACCCCAAAAAATCAAAGGCACTTGATATCTAAGAGCGACCCACATCGGATAGGAAAAAATTCCAGTATGGCAATGCCAGCAAAAGTCACCCTTTTCCAAAAAGCTTTGAAGCATTAGCTTCTGCACAACTTTCCAACTAGGAGTAAAGGTGTGAAAGTCTGCTCCCAGATTGCGAAGTACCTTTGTAGTATTTTCATGAAGATTGGGACGTAAAAAACCATGATCGAAGCGCACTACAAGCGGCTTAACTTTATATTCCTTCATGAGATAATAAAGCGTCCAGGTGCTATCTTTACCACCACTGAAAGGAATGATACAATCGTAATCATATTTTCCTCGATGGCTTTCGATCAGTTCCCTTAAATCTTCTTTTCTTTTCGCCCAATCAATCTTTTCATTTTTGAATTCGTTCTGTCTGCAAATATTACAGATTCCCTGCTCATCAAAAATAATGCTTTCATGAGTTTCAGGTAAAAGACATTTTTTGCATCTTCTTAGCTCTACCATACTTTTATAATTGTTTTCTATAAATATTTTCTAAATACTGGCTTGGCCGGTTCACCGATCAGGAAGGCTTCATATCCCTGCTCCAGTGCTTTTTTATACTCTGCCAATGTCTGGTCAAATGCCTCTGCAAGATAATTGACATCCTCTTGGGTATGACTGAAGCATGGCACAAAGGCTCCTTGAAACAGTACCCCCCTTTTAATCATTTCCTGCATGGCAAAGGTACGCATACCAGGACATATCTCTTTCTTCATATTTCTAAAAACGAAGACTGGCATCCAGTTGCATGGAACAACCTGAACAAAGCTTGAAAGGTCATTCTTAAGGATTATAGCATTACATTTTTGGATCAACGAATCACCTATCTGATGATTATGTGCAATCACATCTTTGGCAATAAATTCATCTATAGTAGCAAGGCCAGCTGTTAGTGCATGTGTTTCTCCTCCGTGAGTGGTTGAAATCAGAAAGACCTTTTCCTTTCCTTTATTTCGAATACCGCCTAACTCCATGATCTCTTTCTTACCAGTTAATGCACAGAAAGAAAAACCGTTTGCAATTCCCTTTCCCCAGGTTGCCATATCAGGAGTCAGCTTGTATTTAGCTATGGAACCTGGCAATGCCGTTTTAAAACCTGTAATCATTTCGTCAATGATAAATAAAGCACCGTGTTGGTGAGCTAGTTCGATCGCTTGTCTTAGATATTCTCCAACACTTAGGGAACAAGAGCATCCATTCCCACAGGAATTTTTTTCAGGCTCCATAATAACGCAAGCAATCTGCCCAGGATACTTCGCAAAAAGTTCACGCAAGGAGTCAATGCTGCATGACTTAAATGTTACAGAGAGCTGCGCTATCTCGTCAGGTACTCCAAGTTTACAATCTGTCTTCCCAATAAACCAATCATCATAGGAATAAAAGGGATGATCCCCAGGAAAAGCAACAAGTTTTCTTCCTGTATACGCTCTTGCAATTTTCACCGCAGCTGTAGTTACAATCGATCCATTCTTTGCAAACTTGATCATATCATGCGATGGCACCAGAGAAAGAAATTTCTCAGCCATTTCCATCTCCAAATAAGAGGGACGTTGAAAATTTACACCTCTCTCTAATTCTTCCTTCACTTTATTTACCACAGGCTCATACGCGTGACCCAAGCTTACAGAAGTAAGGCCCATGGAGCAATCAAGGTATTCGTTTCCATCAATATCCCAAACATGCGAGCCTTTACCGTAAGCAATAGCTGCCGGTGACAGCTCTGGAAATTGATCATCCCCTTTGGAGTAGGTATGAGCTCCACCGGGGATAAGGTCATGAATTTTTTTTCTATACACGTGTGACTTAGAAAAGTTTGTAATGTTTCTAAGTCTTGATCCTTTTGTTTCCATAAAACCCTCGTTTCGCTTGATGTAACTGTTTAGTTTTGTTAGGGACGAATTCTGCTCCAAAAAAGTTAAATAATCTGTCCATTTTGCCGAAGTACCCATGGCTTTGATTAGGCCCTGTATCAATTCAAAATCCTCTACATGATCTACCGTCAGCCTAATGGAAGAATAATCCCTTGCTCCAAATAAATTTTTAGCCGTAAAAAGACCACCACCTTTAAAGTCAGAATTTCTCCAAATATAAGGTGTTACATGTTCCCGATCCGATTTGCTCTCAGAATCGCGCCAAGCTGCCTCTAAAGCTGAAAACTTAAAAACTTCAACATCCATTCCATCCGGAAAAGTTGGATCCAGGGTGTTAGAACAGTAATCGACACCAGCTTGAATACAGAAATCAATAGTTGCGTCAATGATTTCATGATCAATCAAAGGACAGTCAGAGGTAAGTCTTACAACCCACTCTGGGCTATGAGGTTTGGCCGCCTGGTAAAAGCGATCCAGCACATCATTTGTAGACCCTTGATAACTTTCAACACCTATCGAGGAAGCGATTTGAACCAATTCGATCGCTTTTTCTTCAAGGGTTGTAGCCAATATAAGCTTATCTATCCGCTTACTTTTAAGGATACGCTCTAGATGAATTTGAAGTAAGGTGGAATTCCCTGCAGGCAGCAATACCTTTCCAGGTAACCTTGTTGATCCGTATCGCGCTTGGGTAATGGCTAGAACTTTGCTCACTGTGGTTGCCATTTCGGATTGAAAAGCGCCATTCTAATAACATCGGCATACTCGCCTTGATAATATCCGTGT
>JANOQK010000438.1:0-14157 GCA_031414855.1 Bacteroidia bacterium
CAAAAACTTGATTACCTCGAAGACCTTGGTGTGAATACACTTTGGTTATTGCCTTTCTACCCGTCACCACTAAAAGACGATGGCTTTGATGTTACGGATTATTGTGACATACATCCCGACTATGGTACTCTTGGTGACTTTAAGTTATTTTTGAAGGAAGCTCATAATAGAGGTATCAGGATCATAACAGAATTAATCCTTAATCATACCTCTGATCAGCACCCGTGGTTTCAAAAATCTAGGAAAGCCAGAACTGGTTCACGCTTCAAAGATTTCTATGTGTGGAGCAATACGCCTGATAAATATAAGGAGGCGAGAATCATGTTTACCGATGATGAAACTTCTAACTGGTCATGGGATCAGGAAGCCAAAGCATACTATTGGCATCGATTTTATCGCCATCAACCGGAGTTGAATTTTGATAGTCCAGATGTTCAATTAGAGATCATAAAAATTGTTGATTTCTGGATGAAGCTTGGGGTTGATGGATTCCGGCTTCCATCTGTTCCTTTTCTATATGAAGAGGAGGGCACAAGTTGTGAAAATCTTCCGCAAACACATACCTTCCTTAAGAAGTTAAGGAGTCATATCGATAAATATTACAAGGAGAGGATATTAATAGCAGAAGCAAATTTGTGGCCTGAGGATGCCGCCACCTATTTTGGTGATGGCAAGGAATGTCATATGAATTTTAATTATCCGTTGATGCCTCGCCTATTTCTTGGGCTGCGGACGGAAGATAGTTATCCGATCATCGACATCATCGAACAAACTCCCCAAACTCCTCCTCACAGCCAGTGGGCAATATTCCTTCGCAACCATGATGAGATAGGTCTTGAGATGGTGACAGAAGAAGAGAAGGATTATTTGTTCAAAGCCTATGCAACAGATCCAGACACCAAGCACAACCTGGGTATCAGAAGGCGCTTGGCACCTTTGTTGAATAATGATCGAAGGAAAATTGAGTTGCTATATACTATTCTATTTTCATTACCAGGTACTCCTGTCTTGTATTATGGTGATGAAATCGGAATGGGAGATAATATTTACTTAGGCGATAGATTCGGGGTGCGCACACCCATGCAATGGAACATGAACTTGAATGCAGGGTTCTCAGTTGCCAATCCGCAAAAATTGTATTTGCCAATCATCACTGATCCCGTTTACCGATTTGAATCAGTGAATGTGGCAAGCCACGAAGAAAACCCATCTTCTTTAATGTGGTGGATCAAGAATGTTTTAGCTATGCGTAAACGGTTGAATGTCTTTGGCCGGGGCGACATGAAGTTTATTGAAAGCACCAATTCGAAAGTGTTGTCATTTGTTCGCAGTTATGACAAGCAAAGGATTATTGTGGTGGCTAACCTTTCTCAGTTTTCACAAGCTACTACTCTTGACCTTTCCGGATTTAGAGATTGTGACATCACTGAAGTATTCAGCCAAAATACGTTTAAGAGTGTGGATGGTAATGAGTACTCGATCACAATCGGACCTTACGGATATTTCTGGTTTCAAGCAGATCTATCGGAAAAGGCAGATCAGGGTTCTATTGGAAGCGAACTCCCACTCTTGAAGACAGAAGTGTCTTGGGAAAAAATGTTCAATAACTACAATGAGATACGCGTATTTGAACGAAAGATATTTCAACCCTTCATGCGCAAATGCCGATGGTTTGGGGGCAAAGCAAGGGCGATAAGTAAAATTGGAATTCATAAATTCATTCCCTTAAAAGTGGATGGTACAACGCACTTCTTAACCATTTTAGAAGTGCACTACGTACAGCGTTTACCTGAATTATATTTCCTTCCGATGGTCTTTATTCCTTCAGATAACCTCTTTGATAAGGTAGAATATACTGCACAAAGTGTTGTTTGCAGAGCAGAAATTCAGGATAAAACAGGATTCATCATTGATAGCAGCTATGATAAGTCTTTCCGGGATTTTCTATTCACAGGAATGAGTAGGGGCATCAGCGTGAAAGACGATGATGGCGTGCTAGAGTTTAATTCCGGTGTGTATACCAAATTGAATATTGATAAGGTAGATTCTAAAATCTTAAAGGCTGATCAAAGTAACACTGCGATCATTTATAATGATCAATACTTCTTTAAGTTCTATCGTAAGCTTGAAAAAGAGATTAACCCAGACCTGGAAATTGTCAGGTTCTTGTCAGAGAGTACCAGCTTTCGTAACTCACCAAAGTTTGCTGGTAGCGTTGAATATCGGGATAAGGATAATCAAGTCATAGTATTCGGGTTACTGCAAGAAAAAGTGGAAAACCAAGGCGATGCCTGGAATATGACAATCGATTCTGTGGGCCGCTTTTATGAACGCGTTAATGTTAAAGCCAAAAAGGAAAAGCTTCCTAAGCTCCTCAACAAGGCCGCAATCACTTTTGAGGAAGCCCCTGAATTGATTCAGGAATTTATAGGAAGAGGATTTTATGAGCGTGTTGTGCGGCTAGGCCACCGTACGGCTGAGATGCACCTTGCGTTGGCATCGGATTCATCAAATGCCGCATTCTCACCGGAAGCATTCAATGCCAATTACCAACGGTCGCTTTATTCATCTCTGCGAAAGCTGGTGAACGACCGTTTTAAATTGTTACGTCAATCCATGGGCAAGCTTGATGCGGACACACAAGAATTAGCGAAGAAAGTTCTGGACATGGAGGATCAGGTTCTGGAATGCTTCAGCGAGGTTTACAAGGTCAGAATAAATGCAATCAAGACACGAGTGCATGGCGATTACCATTTGGGTCAGGTGCTATTTACTGGCAAAGATTTCATTATCATTGACTTTGAAGGCGAGCCTGGATTCTCATTTAGCGAGAGGAGATTGAAAAAGAGTCCGTTGAAGGATGTGGCGGGTATGATGCGTTCATTCCACTATGCAGCATTTGGAAAGATATTATTGAATGAAAATTATCGTGATCGTGATCTCGAATTTCTGATGTCATGGGCGGAACAATGGCAGCATTACGTTAGTCGTTTCTACTTAGGAGCCTACATGGACAAAGTAGGAATGGGCAATAAACTCTCCGATGAAAATGAGACGTTGCTACGCACGTTTCTGATTGAAAAAGCGATTTATGAATTGGGGTATGAATTGAATGGCAGGCCCGATTGGGTAGTGATTCCGCTGCGTGGGATTTACTATCACATGCAACGATATGCTATGGCAAAAGAAGAGAAACAAAAAAAATAAAATCAAACCTGTGTTATTACATAGTTCGTGAACTCGCTACCACGGGCATAGTGCTTTAAGAATTGAAAATGATTAGCGTTACATAATTAACTTACCACATGATGGGAAAGAAGTCGACTAAGGAAAAGAAGGAAAGTACGGACAGTTACTCACTGCTGACAGACTTTGATGTGCATCTCTTTAAGACCGGAAAGCATTTTAAACTGCATGATAAACTAGGAGCTCACCAGGTCGTATTTAAATCTGAGGCAGGAACTTACTTTGCAGTTTGGGCACCCAATGCGCGGGCAGTTTCAGTGGTTGGCAATTTCAATCACTGGCAAGATGGACATCATAAGTTAAATCCCCGGTGGGATGAATCAGGAATTTGGGAAGGTTTTTTTCCAGGAATAAGTAAAGGAGAGGTGTATAAGTATGCTATTCACTCTAGCACTGGTGAATATCTTGAAAAAGCAGACCCGTTTGCTTTTTTTGCAGAAGTACCTCCAAAAACAGCCTCCATTGTTTGGCAAGCCACGCATGCCTGGAAAGATGCTGTCTGGCTGTCGGATAGAAAGAAATCAGTTGGACAACCAAAACCGTATTCAGTGTATGAAGTCCATCTCGGAAGTTGGCGCAGAAAATTTGATGATGGAAACCGCTCTCTTAGTTACGCTGAGATGGCGAAGGAATTAGTTGCTTACGTGAAAGACTTAGGGTTCACGCATGTGGAGTTTCTTCCTATTATGGAGCACCCTTTCTTTGGCTCATGGGGCTATCAGCTGACAGGCTATTTTGCTCCAACAAGTCGCTTTGGTTCACCGGAGGAATTTATGCAGTTGGTGGATGCTTTCCATCAGGAAGATATTGGTGTCATTCTTGATTGGGTGCCTTCCCATTTCCCGGGTGATGCCCATGGCCTCTATATGTTTGATGGAACACATTTATATGAGCATGCCGATCCACGTAAAGGCTTTCATCCGGATTGGAGTAGTTACATTTATAATTACGGAAGACCAGAGGTTCGATCATTTCTGATCAGCAATGCGCTCTTCTGGTTAGAGCACTATCACATCGATGGGTTACGCGTAGATGCTGTTGCATCCATGCTCTATTTAGATTATTCGAGAAAAGATGGGGAATGGATACCTAACGAATATGGTGGTAATGAAAATATTGAAGCCATCAATTTTCTGAAAGAATTTAATGAAGTGGTCTATGGAAATTTTCCTGACACGATTAACATAGCTGAAGAATCAACTGCCTGGGCTGGGGTTTCCAAGCCTACCTATTTAGGTGGACTCGGCTTTGGACAAAAATGGATGATGGGGTGGATGCATGATACGTTAAAATATTTTAAAGACGATCCAATCTATCGAAAGTATCATCAAAATGACATTACCTTTAGCGTGATTTACGCTTTTACGGAGAACTTCATGTTGCCACTTTCTCACGATGAAGTTGTTCATGGCAAGGGTTCATTGTTGGGAAGAATGCCCGGAGATGAATGGAGAAAGTTTGCTAACCTTCGCGTAATGTTTGTTTACATGTACACCCACCCTGGCACAAAGCTTCTTTTTATGGGTGGAGAATTTGGGCAATTATCCGAGTGGAATCATGATGGCAGTCTTGACTGGCACTTGCTTGATCACCCTTACCACAAAGGTGTGCAAACGCTGATGAAGGATTTAAATACGTTGTATAAGACCGAGATAGCCTTGTATCAATTTTCATTTGACGGTAAGGGATTTGAGTGGATCGATTATTCTGATCGTGAAAATAGTGTGATCGTTTTCATGCGGAAGTCCGATAAGAAGGAGGAGTCTCTAATTGTGGTTTGTAATTTTACACCAGAAACGAGAAGTCATTACCGAATAGGGGTGCCTGTAAGGGGAACCTGGAAGGAGATACTTAACTCAGACAATCTGAAATACGGTGGAAGTGGAGTTTTAAATCAGGGCTATCTTCATACCACACCAGTAAAGTACCATTCAAAAGACTACTCGATATCGATGGTGCTATCTCCCTTATCAATATCAATTTTGAAATTACATGAAGAAGTGGCTGAGTTTGAGTTGGAATAATTTACAATGAGATTTTGGAATTTAGATTTTTGATTTAAGAATTGTGATGAGCCATTAAGGGACTGAATGCCAATGGATGAGATAAACGATTCACTATTAACGATTAACTATTGAGATGGAATCATCTAGTAAGAAATATATCTGTATTCATGGTCATTTCTATCAACCGCCTCGTGAAAATGCTTGGCTGGAAGTAATTGAAATTCAGGATTCTGCACACCCCTATCACGATTGGAACGAACGGATTAGTGCGGAGTGCTATGGTCCAAATGCTGCTTCTCGGATTTTGAGTAGCAACAACAGTGTTATTAAGAACATTCTTAATAATTATACACGCATCAGTTTCAATTTTGGCCCCACTCTGTTATCATGGATGGAAAGCAACGATCAAGAAACATATGCTGCCATTCTTGAAGCGGATAAGGAGAGTGTTGAGCGATTTTCTGGCCACGGTTCCGCCATTGCGCAAGTGTATAACCACATCATCATGCCGCTGGCTAATCGCAAAGACAAGGAGACGCAAGTGATCTGGGGCATTCGTGATTTTGCATACCGATTTAAGCGAATGCCTGAAGGCATGTGGTTGGCAGAAACTGCTGTTGATACCGAAACTTTAGAGATACTGGCTGAACAAGATATTAAGTTCACCATCCTTGCCCCCCGCCAAGCTAAATCAGTGCGTAAGGTGGACGATGCTGATTGGACTTCTGTAAATGAGAAATCTATTGATATTAAAAAACCATACTTGATCAAGTTACCTTCCGGCAAAGCGATAACTGTGTTTTTCTACAATGGGGATGTATCTCAGAGCGTAGCCTTCAATGGTTTGTTAAATGATGGAAAAAGATTTGCCAAAAGTCTGATTGATTTATTTGACAAAGACAGCAATGAGCCTCAGCTTGCCCACATAGCGACCGATGGCGAAACGTATGGCCATCACCATAAGCATGGGGAAATGGCACTTGCCTATTCATTAGATTATATTGAGAAGAGTAAAAATGCAAATCTCACGAACTATGCAGAATTCACAAGTCTATTTCCAGCCACATGGGAAGCAGAGGTTCATGAGAATAGTTCATGGAGCTGTGTGCACGGAGTAGAGCGATGGAGAAGCAATTGTGGATGTAATAGCGGTGGCAATGCGGGATGGAATCAGGAATGGCGTAAACCTCTTAGAGAGACATTGGACTGGCTTCGCGATACGTTGATTGATATTTATGAGAAAGAGGCTTCAAAGGTGTTACGTGATCCATGGGAAGCACGTAATGATTATATCAATATTATTTTAAGACGTAACGATGAAAATATTCGCAAGTTTCTGCGCGAACATGCTATTGGAGATGTAGATCATCATCGTGTGCTGCGGATCATGGAAATTCAACGTCATGCCATGCTCATGTACACAAGTTGTGGTTGGTTCTTCGATGAGATATCTGGAATCGAAACTACGCAGGTGATGCAGTATGCATGTCGAGCCATTCAGTTGGCCAATCAAATAGCTGGAGTGGATCTGGAAATTGAATTTTTGAAGAGACTCGAAGCAGCACCAAGTAATGTGCCGGCCTACGTGAATGCCTCCAATGTTTATCATCGTTTCATTACACCAGCAAAAACGAATTTGCAAAGGGTGGGTATGCACATTGCTGTAGCTTCTTTATTTGAGGATGATTCTGACTCTTTAAATGTTTTTAACTACAGTACAACCAACGAATTTTTCCTTCGCAAGGAGGCTGGTGAACAACGTCTTGCATTGGGTATTACCAATGTAAAGTCGTTGACTACTAGATCCCAGAAGAAATTTGCTTTTGCGGTTGTTTATATTGGAAAGCATAACCTGATAGGGCATATCTCCCTGGATATGGAACTGGATAAATTCACTAGTTTAAAATTCCGAATTGTTAAAGCCTTTGAAGAGGGTAAGCTATTGGAAGTGCTTGAGTTGATGCAAACTTTTTTCGGTTCTGAAAAATATACGATTTGGCAGTTGTTTCAGGAGGAGAAGAGAAAAATCTTAAACCTGATTGCAGAGCAAAGTCTTGCAAGTCTGGAAGATTCATTGCGCAGAACATATAACAGTGATTATCCACTGATCAATGCGCTAAACAATAACGATATTCCTATCCCTAAGGCTTATCGCACCACTTTCGAGTATGTGCTAAATTCAAATTTATTAAAATGCTTTCAAAGTGACAGGATGCAAGTGAAAGAAGTAGAACGAATATCTGAGGAACTTGAAAAGTGGAGCTTGAAAATTGAAGACCCTGACAAAGTCTCGCGACTTGCAGGAGAAAGTATTTTTAAGGAACTAAATAGAGTAAGCGGAGAGCGAAGCAATATCAGGCGTATTCAAAGGTTGAATAGATTGTTTCCGGTATTGAAAAAATTCGACCTTAACCCGATCTTATACAAAAGTCAGAATCTTTATTTCGAAATCTCCTTAGAGAATCGTAAAGCCAAAGAAGGAGAGGTAGATGCAGGTTGGCTAGAGCAATTTAATTTGCTAGGAGACAATTTAGGGGTAAAGGTTGAGTAAGGTTATGCGTAAGCCTCTCTCATCTTATCCAAATAATCCCACACCAAACTGCTGGCTCCCAAAATAGGAGCGGCCTGATTTGAAAGTGCAGAAGGAAGGACCTTAACTTTTCCGCGGAACAATGGCATCATGTTTTCTTCCATATGACGGATAGTAGGCTTGAAGATTAAATCACCGGCCATTGCAAGGCCTCCAAAAATAAAAATAGCCTCTGGGTCAGTATGAACAACGGTTTCAGCCAGTTTCATTCCTAGTATTCGACCGGTGTACTCAAAGCATTCTTTTGCTACGATGTCTCCACGAAGGGCGGCATCGGTAATCATTTTGGTATTCAAATCGTCAAAAGCAATTTCGCGCAATTCGCTAGGCTCGAGGTGATCGGCCAATAGTTTATACACCGTTCTTTTAATACCGGTAGCCGATGCGTAGGTTTCTAAACAGCCACGCTTACCGCAATTGCAGTATCTTCCTGCGGGATTTACAGAGGTATGTCCAACTTCACCAGCAATTCCGTGGTGCCCATTCAATAAATGCCCACCACATACAAATCCGCTACCAAGACCCGTCCCTAAAGTGATAACAATAAAGTCCTTCATGCCTTTGGCGTTGCCATATATCATTTCACCAACAGCAGCAGCATTTGCGTCATTGGTAAGTATGCAAGGTATGCCAAGTTCATCTTTAAACATTTTAGCTAGCGGCAACACACCTTTCCATTTTAGGTTGGTAGCTTTTTCTATTGTTCCCGTATAATAATTTCCATTAGCAGCTCCAATTCCAATACCCACCAATCGATGGTTAGCAGGCAAGAGTGCTACAGCTTCGCGCAAGGCATCTGCCATGCAATCAAAGTAATCCTGAAAATCTTCGAAGTCAGTAGTTGGAATATTTCCCTGATGCAGGACGTTTCCCTCACGGTCAACAATACCGTACTTAGTATTTGTCCCCCCAATATCTATCCCCACTGTTAGATCTTTCATTATTTGACGTTAATTAAATGGAAAGAATTTTTGCAATACGCAATGCTTCACTGTCAATTTCGTGAGGCGTGCCAATGACGGACTTAAAATCGTTGAACACAATCTTATTATTTCGAATGCCGACCATCACATCAGTCTTCCCGGCCAGCAAACCTTCAATAGATGCAACACCCATTTTACTGGCAAGTACCCGGTCGAAATATGTAGGAGCCCCTCCACGCTGTAGATGGCCTAAGATCGTAACTTTAATATCAAAGTAGCTAGACCGTTCTGCTACCATTTTCGCGAGTTCATTAGCACCACCAATCTTAGACCCTTCTGCAACCACTACCAGACTTGATTTCTTGTTGGTTTTACCACCTTGTTCAAGCAGTGAGTAAAGTTCATCAAATGACGTTGCTTCTTCCGGTATGATAACGGCAACAGCACCTCCGGCAATACCGCTGTTAATAGCAATATAGCCGCTGTTTCTGCCCATCACTTCAATAAAGAAAAGGCGATTGTGAGAAAGTGCGGTATCCCGAATTCTGTCGATGGCCTCAACAGCGGTATTGGTGGCGGTGTCAAACCCAATGGTATAATCAGTGCCAGCTAAATCATTATCAATCGTGCCAGGGATACAAACTGAAGGAATATTGAACTCTTCGTTGAGTTTATGAAGGCCTGTGAAGGTTCCGTCACCACCAATGGCAACAAGAGCATCAATGCCACTCTTCTTTAGATTTTGAAAAGCCTTCTCACGTCCTTCTTTTGTGCGAAACATTTCGCTGCGGGCTGTCTTTAGGATAGTGCCACCACGTTGTAGAATGTTACTAACGGATCGCGCACCAAGCTTGACGATTTCATTGTCTATCATGCCTTCATAGCCGCGCATGATTCCATATACTTCTTTATTGTAAAAGGTGGCAGCCCGTATGGTGGCTCTTATTGCTGCATTCATTCCTGGTGCATCACCACCTGACGTGAAAACGCCAACTTTCGAAATTTTATTGTCCATTTAGTAGATTCAAAGCCTCAAAAATAAGGCTTCAAACCTACTTTGCAAGTCTTCCTTTTCTTATCCTCTTTTCAATCGTTTGAAATAGTTAATCAAGCCGTTTGTTGATGAGTCATGAGAAGTTATTTCTGCATCTGACTCAAGTTCAGGAAGAATTTTCTTTGCTAATACTTTTCCAAGTTCTACGCCCCATTGATCAAAACTATAGATGTTCCAGATGACGCCTTGTACAAAAATTTTGTGCTCATACATGGCAATCAAACTTCCTAGTGTTCGAGGAGTAAGCGTTTTAAAGAGGATAGAATTGGTAGGCTTATTGCCTGCAAATGCGCGAAGTGGTTTATGGAACTCAATTTGTTCTTTGTTCATTCCTGCTTTTGTCAATTCTTCTTCCACTTCTTGCTCCGTTTTTCCCGCCATCAAAGCTTCTGTTTGAGCAAAGTAGTTGGAGAGTAACTTCTGATGATGATCACCAATTTGATTTTGGCTAATAGCTGGCGCAATAAAATCGCAAGGAATCAGTCGTGTTCCTTGGTGAATCAATTGATAAAATGCATGTTGTCCGTTTGTTCCTGGTTCGCCCCAGATAACAGGTCCTGTCTGATATAATACGGGTTGCCCACTCCGGTCAACAGATTTTCCGTTGCTCTCCATATTGCCTTGCTGAAAATAGGCTGCAAAGCGATGCATGTATTGATCGTAAGGAAGGATAGCTTCGGATGCGGCATCAAAAAAATTGCCGTACCATATTCCAAGCAGGGCCAAAAGTACAGGAACATTTTTTTCAAAAGGCTCACTCTTGAAGTGGTTATCCATGGCATGAGCGCCATCTAGTAATTGTGTAAAGTTATCAAAGCCTATGGTGCACGCGATCGATAGACCAATGGAAGACCATAACGAGTAACGTCCGCCCACCCAATCCCAAAAAACAAACATGTTCTCAGGCGCAATGCCAAATTCTGTTACGGCTTTTGAATTGGTTGATACAGCCACGAAATGCTTGGCAACATCTCCTTTGCCACCGGTTTTTTCCAGAAACCATTTCTTGGCTGATTCGGCATTGGTCATCGTCTCTTGTGTGGTAAAGGTTTTAGAGGCGATAATGAAGACGGTTGTCTCGGGGTTGATAAGCTTCAGTGTTTCAGCAATGTGCGTTCCATCTACGTTGGAGACAAAATGCGGCTTGATATTTTTATGATAATGCTTAAGGGCTTCTGTTACCATATACGGCCCAAGATCAGAACCGCCAATGCCTATGTTTACAATGTCGGTAATGGCTTTACCCGAATAGCCTTTCCAGTTTCCGCTGATAAGGGTATCAGAAAAATTCTTCATCTGAACCAAGACCTTGTTCACGTCCGGCATTACGTCCTGTCCGTCAATTAAAACCGGGTTATTTGATCTATTGCGCAAAGCATAATGCAATACACTGCGTCTTTCAGTTTCATTGATTCGATCTCCATTGAACATGGCCTGGATGGCATCCCTTAACTCACATTCTTCAGTCAACGACTTCAGCAATTGAAGTGTTTCGTGCGTGATAATGTTCTTAGAGTAGTCAATTAAGATATCCTCAAACGTAGTGTGAAAATTTTCAAATCGATTTGGATCTTCTTCAAATAATTCGTTTAGATGAACAGCCTGCATAGACAGATAATGCATGGTTAATCTTTGCCAGGATTTCGTTTCGGTTGGATTGTGTTTGGGGAGCATGATTTTTTTTTGCTGCGAATATAATCGGTAGTCCGTTAATTGTTAAAAAGTTATTTTTTAATCGTTGGTTGCACCATTCGCGACCAATCCTAAGATATTAACAAGCATCCATTGATGGATTACTAGAGAGGAATGTAAATGACAATTAACTGATCACAAGTAGCTGCTCACTGAATATCAACCCCCAACGACTGTTTTAAGATTTTCAACAAGACCCTTCCACAAGTCCTGTAACTCTTCCATATCATCAAAGTCTGAATAATCGAAAACTTTAATAAATGTGGTTTGGGTCATTTCATTTACTTCCAGGCGAATTTCAAAGTAGGAAGGATCCTTTTCGTCTTCCTTTGTCTCAGGGACATATTCAAACTTTACAAAGTGGTTCATTCGATGAGATGACATTACCGCCTTGTGCGTTTCATTATCCCAAACAAATGTGAAAACCTTCTCCGGACTAATGGAGACATCATCTGCAAACCATTCGGCTAGGCCACTTGCAGATTGAATGTAGGGGTAAAGCATTTTTACCGAAGCGTGTATTTCAAAGTCTGCAGTAAAAAGTTTCTTTTTGGTCATAGATTGAATCATGGATAGATAATTGATTCGATTTTAAGTTAGAGTATTTTTCAATCAAGGACAAATTATTATTTGAAAGATGATTGAAATCTGAAAAGTTCGTAAGTTTGCGCTCCGAAATAAGTAAGGCGAGGTAGCTCAGTTGGTTAGAGCACAGGATTCATAACCCTGAGGTCACGGGTTCAACTCCCGTTCTCGCTACTCTAGAATTTTAGGGTGACAATTCCAGTCGCCCTTTTTTATTGACCTGCCCCTCGATTTCACAAAGAGCTTTGTGGCCTTATTTTTGATTAATTTGCGACCATTGCGGCATGAAAAAATTAGATAAACTTATACTTTCTACCTTCTTGGGTCCATTTCTCATGACCTTTCTTGTGGTGGTGTTTATGCTTTTGAACATCCAGATGATAAAGTATTTTGATGACATCATCGGAAAGGATTTGGGATGGAGTGTATTAGGTACCTTACTTTTCTACTTTGCGGTTTTCACTACCCCTACAGCGCTTCCATTGGGTGTGTTGCTCTCGTCCTTGATCACATTTGGAAACTTAGGAGAGCATTTTGAGATTACAGCCATTAAGAGTCTTGGTATATCGTTGATCCGTAGCTTGTTACCTATTTTTTGCTTTGTTTTATTGTTAACGGGGTTTGCTTTTTATATCAATAATAACCTGGTGCCTAAAGCTGCCTTGGAAGCGTATAGCCTTTTGTATGACATAAAGCAGAAAAAGCCGGCACTAGATATGAAGGAAGGCTCTTTTATTAGTTCTATCCCGGATGTTAGCATTAAGGTGGATAAGAAATTCCCTGATGGAAAAACATTAAAAGGTGTAATGATTTATGACCATCGCGGAAAATCGGGGAATAGAGAAGTAACCAAAGCTGATTCTGGTAGGATGACTACTATTCTTAATGAACAGTATTTGAAGCTAGAATTATTTAATGGCAACAACTACAGCGAAGGCTCATCCACTGAAAAGGATATGACAGGCACTGAGGGCAGTAAGGAAACCTTTAGCAAAACCAGGTTTGCAAAGACCCAAATTGTATTTGATCTTTCTTCATTTAGTATGATGAGGACTGACAAGAAGTGGTTTGAAGGAAACCGCATCATGAGAAATGTTTCCGAACTGAGATTAGACATGGATTCGGTACAAGGTCAGATTTATGAACAACAACTAGGTATTTATACGGTGCAGGAAAATTTATTTCAGTATCATCAACACACTGATACTATTAAGTTGCCATCTGCCTTACAAAATATTAAAGACCGGAGGGATTCAATATCAAAGTCTCAAGCAAATGTTATGGCCGCACCTTTATCTGGCAGCATGCCAATCAAAAAAAAACAAATACAAATAGTGGATTCAGCACGCTGGAGAAAAATGAAACATTTCTCTGATAGCCTATTTGCCGCTAAGCCTGTTGAATATGAGTATACAACAGCACTTAACCGGGCACGATTAATCAAAAGCCAGTTAACCAATTTTAATTCTCAGATAGCGACTCAGGGCATAGAATTTAGAACGTTCGAAATTCAGTGGCACAAAATCTTTGCTAGTTCTTTAGCGTGCATCGCCATGTTTTTGATTGGAGCTCCCCTAGGAGCCATCATCAAAAAGGGAGGTCTAGGGGTACCTGTCTTGGTCTCGATTTTCTTTTTTATTGTATTTTATATTCTCACGATGATGGGAGACAAGTGGGCCAAAGCCGATCTCGTTCCTGTGCCAATTGGGGTCTGGGCAGGAGATGTGATTTTATTGCTGATCGGACTTCTTTTGCTTAGACAGGCCAAGGTGGATGCACGGCTTTTTGACGCTGATTCTTATAATGTAATGTGGGACAAGGCCAAAAATTGGTTGGTGAAGCGAAAGCTTATCAATGCAAAATCTCACTAAAGCTTGTTTTTTATACTTTCTCGCTATACTTTTGCGGTTTAAATAAAGGAAAAAGACAAATTTTTTAGCGATGTATTTGAATCAAGAAAAAAAGCAAGAATTGTTCAGCAAGCACGGTATTGCAAAGACAAAAACTGATACAGGGTCTCCAGAGTCTCAAATTGGGTTGTTTACCTATAGAATCAACCAT
>JANOQK010000439.1:0-5333 GCA_031414855.1 Bacteroidia bacterium
CTTGGCTCCTAAATCTTTGGCTGTCACAATTTCAGTGAGAGTAGCGCAACCAGGTATCCACAACTTATTATTTTTATTGCATACGGGTGCCATTTCAGCCTTAAGAATAGGCGATACAATAAAGTGCGCACCTGCATCACAAAATTTCTGAGTATCTGCGGCATTCATGATCGTGCCAATACCCATCATCAAGTCTGGATATTGCTCGGCATGCTTCAGTAATTGAGTGAAAACATCAAACGCATTTCCTCCTCTATTCGTAAATTCAAAAACGCGCACTCCTCCTTTATAAGAAGCATCCAGTACCGCTTTTGCTACTTCAACATCGGCATGATAAAAAACAGGGATCATGCCCGATGTGCGCATGGCTTGTTGTATGGATTCCATTGAGAAAGTTGGCATTGTGCGTTAATGGTTAATCGTTAAAAGTTAATTGTATTATGAGTCGTTTTATCTTGAGACACGTCCGCTGGCATCTCCTTCCATTAATTTTTCTACCTCTTCAACAGTCACTCTATTAAAATCACCTTTAATAGTATGCTTGAGGCATGAGGCGGCTACGGCAAAATTCAATGCTTTCTGGTCATCCTTAGGATAAGTAATTAACCCATAAATCAAACCACCCATAAATGAATCTCCGCCACCTACTCGATCTACAATATGTGTAATCTGATAAGTTGGTGCTTCAGTCAATTTTTTACCATCCCATAATACACCTGACCAAGTGTTATGACTTGCGCTTACCGATCCACGCAAAGTAATGATCACTTTTTTTGCTTTTGGAAACTTCGTCATCAATTGTTTCCCAACTGATTCATAAGCTGCCCCTTCTACGTGCCCTGATTTTACATCAACTCCTTCCGGCTTGATACCAAAAACCATTTCGGCATCTTCTTCATTTCCTAAAATGACATCACAGTGATTAACCAATTTTTCCATCACCTCTCCAGCGGGCTTTCCCCACTTCCATAACTTGTTTCTAAAATTCAAATCAGTAGAAACGGTGATCCCTTTCTTTGATGCAGCTTCACAAGCCTCAAGGCAGGCATCTGCTGCACCTTCTGATACGGCAGGTGTTATGCCTGTCCAATGAAACCAGGTAACTCCTTCAAATGCTTTATCCCAATCAATTGAACCTTTCTTTAATTTGGCAAAGGAACTATTGGCTCTGTCGTATATAACTTTACTTCCCCTGCTCACTGCGCCAGCTTCCAGATAATAAACTCCTATCCTATCTCCTCCACGCGTAATCAGCGAGGTGTCAACATCAAGAGCTTTTAAAGAGGCAATAGCCGCATCACCCAAATCATTTTTTGGCAGACTTGATACAAAACTTGCAGGAATACCATAGTTAGCAAGTGAAACGGCAACGTTTGCCTCACCACCACCAAAAGTGGCTTCAAGTTCTGTTGCTTGTGCGAATCTAAGATAGCCAGGTGTTGCCAGCCTAAGCATAATTTCCCCGAAGGTTACTACTTTGTTTTTCATTTTGATTTATAACTAGTTAGGTGTTTCTAATTCTTTAATTGAAAATCTATATTTTTAAACTCCTGCAAACGCACTGAAGCCTCCGTCAACTGGCACTACAATTCCGGTAACAAATTTTGATGCATCCGAACAAAGCCATATCAATGTGCCCGATAATTCATCCGCTTCCCCAAACCTACCGTAAGGCGTACTTTGTATAATTGAATTTCCTCTGGCAGTCAAACTTCCATCCGGATTCGTTAGCAACGTTCTGTTTTGTTCTGTAAGAAAAAACCCAGGAGCAATTGCATTAACGCGAATTCCTTCTCCGAATTTCTTAACCATCTCCACAGCGAGCCATTGTGTGAAATTGCTAATCGCTGCTTTGGCTGCTGAGTAACCTACCACTCTGGTTATTGGAACCATAGCAGCCATCGAAGATATATTGATAATAACCCCTGACTTCTTTTTAGTCATCGCTTCACCAAATATTTGAGTAGGCAACACAGTTCCTGTCAAATTCAGGTCAACCACCTTCTGAAAGTCTTCAATTTTTAAGTCAAGAAAAGTTTTATCGGGGGAAATAGTTGCGCCCGGCATATTGCCACCTGCTCCATTTATCAATATGTCGATGGTGGAAAAGCGATCCAGAATTATTTTTTTGGCATCCAAAAGTTGTTGCTGATTTAATACGTCTGCAGAAACACCAATTGCCACGCCATCAGCTTTTACAATCTCATTTGCCAATGCATCAGCAGCATCTTTCCTTCTTCCCAGAACAACAACTTTGGCCCCTGCCTTTGCTAAAGCTTTACACATAACACTGCACAATACGCCAGTGCCTCCTGTTACTACAGCTACTTTTCCTTCCAGGCTAAAAAGGTTTTTTGAATCAGGCATATTATGATTTTAGTTTTACTGCTTTATGAAGTTCATTACTCTCATAACAAGCTTCAATTAGTTTAATAACATCTCTCGCCTCTTCGGCCTTCACCTCTAAAGGTTTGTTTTCGCGTATAGCTTCGTACACATTTTTATAAAAGCCGGGATAATTGCCAGGTGTAGTTTCGATTTGGCCTTCCATGTGGACACCGCCAACAGTAGCATTCAACTTACCCCAGGATTCTTTGTTTTCAACAGCCCAGCCGGGCGATCCTGGTATACCACCGTCTTTAAGCGCCTGCTCCTGCAGATCAGAACCATACTTTGTGAACGAGCCTTCAGTTCCATGGAGTATGTACCGCGGGCCTTGCTCGCGAACAAGGTAACTTGACTTCACAATAACAAGAAATCCATTGTACTGTAATCGTATGTCGTAATAATCATCTACCTGGCCCCCTGGTCTTTGGATTCCAACTCTGGCGTCAACTTCAAGAGGCATTCCAAAAAGAACCAAGACTTGATCTAACATATGCGATCCCAGATTATACAAAATGCCTGTACCACTTGCTTTCTCTTCCTTCCAGGTATTTGGTTCAATATAATTCCGGAAGCGGTCATAGTGCGCCTCAAATTCAACCAGTTTTCCAACCAGCTTATTTTCAATAACTCGCTTCACCGTGAGGAAGTCACCATCCCATCTTCTGCTTTGAAACACCGTAAGAACTTTCTTTTTTTCCTTTGCCAGAGCAATCAGATCATTGGCTTCTTTTGTAGTAACCGTGAAAGGTTTTTCAACAATCACATGCTTGCCGGCATGTAACGCTTGAGTAGTAAAATCGTAGTGGGTTGAGTTGGGTGTGTTAACAACAACCAATTCAATGGAGGGATCCTGTATTACTTCCTCGACCTGTTGTACTATTTTTGCTTTTGGGAAAAGGGTCGGAGGAATGGATGATTTTCGCTGAACAATTGTTGAAAGATTGAATCCAGAATGAACGTTAATTAATGGGCCGTGAAAAACCAGTCCTGACATTCCGTAGGAAAGCAGGGCGGTGGAAATGGGCTGAGAAGTCATTGAACTAATATGGATAAAATTAAGATCACTACTTTGCTATAACTTCAAAAATAACCTAAAAGAATTAACTTGCGCAATCGATTGCTCAATTTAGTCAATTATTCCTATGCCAAAAAGATTCCTGAAAATTCATCCCTCTGATAATCTGTACGTAGCGTTGACCGACCTAAAGGTTGGAGAACAGGTACTCCTAAATGGAAAATCGTTGACATTAACAGACGACATTCCTGCCAAGCACAAATTCTCGGAAGCTGATCTCCGCTCAGATGACGAGGTGTTCATGTATGGAACAGTAGTGGGCAAAGCCACTCTGCCTATCAAGGCAGGCGGAGTTATTGGAACACATAATATAAAACACAAGGCTGCTCCCTTCTCGGGCAGAACAAAAACGTATCAATGGACGCCACCAGACGCTTCAAAGTTTAAAACCAAAACCTTTCAGGGGTATCATCGTGCCGATGGACAAGTGGGTACAGCTAATTACTGGCTCGTTGTGCCGTTGGTATTTTGCGAGAATCGGAATGTTGAAACGATCCGGCAAGCATTCATGGATGAATTGGGATTCAGTAAGCCAGATCTTTATAAAAGCTATGTCCATGAACTAGTTACCCTTTATCAAGAAGGCAAGACTGACAAGCTTTCCTCGGTGTCAATTCAATCAGAAAAATCAGACAACCGATCCCGCATTTTCAAAAACATCGATGGCATTAAGTTTCTAACACATCAGGGAGGTTGTGGAGGCACACGGCAAGATTCGGAAACATTATGCAAGCTTGTTGCCGGGTATATTCACAATCCCAACGTAGCTGGCGCAACAATTCTTAGCCTGGGATGCCAAAATGCTGAGACTAAAACACTGCAGGAAAGGCTGAAGGAGTATGATCCCGCTTCTTCAAAGCCGGTCATTATTCTTGATCAGCAACAAACAGGAAAGGAATCAGATCTGCTTTCGCAGGCTATTCAAAAAACATTTCTGGCGCTGATTGAAGCCAATAAGATTGAACGCAAACCTGCACCACTCTCCAAACTTGTTGTTGGTTTAAAGTGCGGAGGTTCGGATGGATTCTCTGGGATTTCTGCTAACCCTGCAATCGGCCATACTTCTGATCTTTTAGTAGCTCTTGGTGGAAGCACAATACTGTCAGAGTTTCCAGAACTTTGCGGAGTAGAACAAGAGCTGATCAATCGCTGCGTTGATGATAAGGCTGGTGAACTCTTTATTAAGTTGATGCGTACTTATTCAAGTGCAGCGGAAGCGGTGGGCTCTGGTTTCGATATGAATCCATCCCCTGGCAACATTAAAGACGGACTTATTACCGATGCGATCAAATCAGCGGGTGCCGCAAAGAAAGGCGGTACAGCACCTGTCTCAGATGTATTGCAATATGCCGAATACATCAAAAAACCAGGGCTCAATTTATTGTGCACTCCAGGCAATGATGTGGAGAGTACCACCGGAACAACTGGATCAGGAGCTCAGATCATTTTATTCACCACGGGATTAGGAACACCAACTGGTAATCCAGTATCACAAGTGATCAAACTCTCTACTAACAACAAGCTCGCTCAAAAGATGCCAGATATCATTGACTACAATACGGGCGGTATCATCTCGGGAGAAAAAACAATCGAGCAAGAAGGTGAAGATATTCTCGATTTCATCATTGAAATTGCCAGTGGACGAGTTACAGCAAAAGCAGTTGATCTAAATCAGGATGATTTTATTCCGTGGAAACGTGGAGTTTCGTTGTGATTAAAACGTAACGCCGAGGCTGTAAACTGAACTGTGTCAAAGTAGGACAAACACTAACTTTGACACATAATGAAAGAGAAAGAACAATTCAATTTAGAAGAGATCAAGAAGAAAGCCCTTGAGCAGTTTCGCTCGGGTAAATCCTTGTATGGTAAA
>JANOQK010000440.1:0-8119 GCA_031414855.1 Bacteroidia bacterium
GATAAAAGTAGAGAGAAATTAAGCGAATTAAAAACCAATGTTATGTTCTTAACAATTCCATAATTCTATACTTGTTTTGCCTTAACAACCGAAAACATTATAGGAATGGAAACTTCGATTGATACCCCCTTATCATTTTTCGAATATCACCAGTGTAACTTTTCTCCAACTCATCTTTGAAAAGAAGCTGCTTGGATTGATAGCGTCTGTACGACATAAAGTAGGTATTGTTAGGCAATCTTTTCTCGTATCGTTTTGATGGTTTGCGAGTCGTGTGTAACGTGAGCGTATCCATCGTTTCCACAATCCTGCGGATAGCCTTCTCTTTTTTTTCTTTTTTGGATTCCACAGGCTCATCCTTAATCTTTCCATATAAACTATCTAGCATTTTCGTGCCACGAAGTACATGAGGATAATATCTTCTGTAGTCCTGGTCTTCGTACAAATATGTTTTATACTCTTTCGAATCCGCTCCAAACTTCCATTTTAAAAAATCGTAAGCCGTTGTGTCTCCAATAAAAGAGGCCAGATTTTCATTGAGCTCCACGCTATCTTTAACGAAGAAAGTGGCATGTACCATTTCATGTATAATCAAACTCGCTAAATCTCCTTCACTTCGTTTAAGCATTCCGCTAAGAATCGGATCGGTAAACCATCCCAGCGTAGACCATCCTCCGGGATTCATAATACTCACATCCCAACCTTCTTTTTCCAATTGATCACGCTCTGACCTTGCTTTTTCTTTATCGAAATATCCTTTGTAAGGAACCGAACCAATCACAGGAAAGGTCCACTGCTTAGGCTTTAATTCAAAAGGTGCACAGGCTGTTACCACCCACATCAGTTCCTCTCCTTTTTGATCATAAAGCGTTTTGTAATTATCAGTGTCCCTTAAGCCCAGTGAATCAATCGCATACTTTCTTACCTCATCAATCAAGTGAAGTTTTGCTTTAAGCGAATCTGGAAACTGTGGATCGGACATAATTTCCTCCACAGCTCTTGCATTCCACACAATATTCAATTGACCGATTCCTTGATTAATTCCGTACACCAGGAGCGACCAATTCCAGATAATCAGGACAAATAGAATCACCAGGGAGCCAAAAATGATTTTGCGAATCATAAGTCAGGCAAGGACGCTAAAATTTCTAATCTCATTAGCAAAGACGCAAAATATTGTATCAAATTAAAGTCAAAATTTGATTTTACTAATTTAGTTAGTAATTTGAGGCCTCTTTAAAGAAGCAAAATAATAACTAACCATATGAGCGACAGCAAAAGCGATAACAAAGAAAAATTGGAAAAATTAAAATCGTTACAGCTTACCATCGATAAGCTAGACAAGACCTATGGCAAGGGAAGCGTAATGAGATTAAACGATCAAAAGATATCTGATATCCCTGCTATTTCAACGGGATCTCTAGGATTAGACATTGCCTTGGGTATTGGTGGATTGCCTCGTGGCCGGGTTATTGAAATTTATGGTCCAGAATCCTCTGGTAAGACGACTCTTACTCTTCATGCAATTGCTGAAGCGCAAAAGGCTGGCGGAATGGCGGCCTTTATTGATGCCGAACATGCTTTTGACAGAGCGTACGCAGAAAAGCTAGGTATCGACACAGAGAATCTACTTATCTCTCAGCCAGACAATGGTGAACAGGCATTAGAAATCGCTGAACATCTTATTCGCTCAGGAGCAATTGACATTATCGTAATTGACTCTGTAGCAGCCCTCGTTCCAAAAGCGGAATTGGAAGGTGAGATGGGTGAAAGTAAAATGGGCTTGCAAGCCAGGTTAATGTCTCAAGCCTTAAGAAAATTAACGGGCACGATCAGCAAAACAGGATGTGCTTGTATTTTCATCAACCAATTGCGTGAAAAAATTGGGATTGTATTTGGCAATCCAGAAACGACAACTGGTGGTAACGCGCTTAAGTTCTACGCGTCAGTACGTTTGGATATCCGGAGAATAGGTCAGATCAAAGAATCTCCTGATGACATTACCGGAAACCGGGTAAAAGTGAAAGTCGTTAAGAACAAAGTAGCACCTCCATTCAAAGTTGTGGAGTTCGACATCATGTATGGAAGAGGCATTTCAAAATCTGGTGAGATCGTGGATATTGGTGTTGAGCTTAACGTGATCCAAAAATCAGGTTCTTGGTTTTCTTACAGTGGCAATAAACTTGGCCAAGGCCGGGATGCTGTGAAACAATTGATTGAAGACAATCCGGAGTTGATGGCTGAGTTGGAAAAACAAATCAAGGAAAAATTGGCAACACCAGATGGTTCCAAAGTGTTAGAAGATAAAGAGGAGTAATATTTAGGTCTTAGGTCTTGGGCTTTAGATGGTAAAATTCTCCAATGCCCAAGACCAATTCCGATTAAGCTCGAATCGCAGCCACTGGATCAAGTCTTGCAGCCATCGCTGCTGGGATAATTCCAGAGACTAAGCCGATGATTGAAGAAACACCAAGCCCTAATACAATATTTTTTACCGAGAGTATCACCTGCAGATCTCCGAAAGGTGCAAGCGTGAGGAACCAGACTAAAATCAATCCAGCCAATCCTCCAATTAAACTGAGGAAGATAGCTTCGAATAAAAACTGAAAGAGGATAAAATAATTTTTCGCCCCTAGCGATTTTTGAAGTCCAATTACACTGGTTCTTTCTTTCACAGAAACAAACATAATGTTTGCAATACCAAACCCGCCTACTAATATTGAAAAGCCACCGATAATCCATCCGGCAATTCCTACCACATCAAACAATCCGCTTACAGCGTTAGCAATAGCTTCTGGGCGATTCAATGCAAAATTATCTTTATCATTTGGTTTTAATCCTCTCTTGCCGCGCATAAGTCCTCTCATTTCATTCTCCAATTCAACCAAACCAATATCAGAATCAAAACCCTTCACACCTATACGCGAAGTATTTTCATTCCAACGTCCGGTTCCTGTCTGATATAATCTACGATAGGAATGGTAAGGAATTATAGCTCCGTAATCATTACTGGGAGTTCCCAGGAAACTTTGACCTTCCTTTTTAACTGCTCCCACCACTTTGAACTTCATGTTTTTGATTTTGATATCCTTTCCGACAGGATCTTCGCCATCCGGGAAAAGGGCAAGCCCAACTTCGTAACCTAAAACCACTACATTTCGTCCTCCTTCTATTTCATCTAAAGTAAAGTAGCGACCATTGTCAACATTCACGGTCATAATCTTATCGTAACCAATACTGGCTCCCCTCAAGGCAATCTGACCAATGCTGCTAGAACCTCGTTTGATAACAGAGTTACCTTTAATGGCGAAAATGGCAATCGCAGATGAGTTCTTAAGATTGGCTTCTAAAAATTTGTATTCATTGTAAGATGCATTTGGCCTACGCCAATATTCCCACCACGGAAAATCGGGGCCACCAATGAAGGGCCACTTTTCTGTATAGATTACCCCAGTGCCTAAAAAATCGAAACTGTCTTTTATGTTTTTCTCGAGGGAGTCAACGAGCGTCAATACCGCTATAATGGCGAAAATCCCAATGGTGACACCCAATAGGGAAAGGATTGTGCGAAGAATATTGGATTTAAGTGCGCGCCAGGCAAAGCCAAAGCTTTCGAAAATGAGTCGGAGAGTTAACATCAGCTGTTTAACGGTATTTTCAGAAATAAGGATTCAATTCTCTGGGAATTAGGTCTTAGGCATTGGGACTTAGGTGAGGTGAATTAATATTGTTTGTTCTTCAAAATGCCCAAGTCCTAATTCCTAAGCCCTAATAGCAGCGACAGGGTCAAGTCTTGCTGCCATCGCAGCTGGAATTATTCCCGACACTAAACCAATGATGGATGAAACACCTAGTCCTAACACGATATTTTTAAAGGTCAGAATCACTTCAAGACTTCCAAATGGTGCAAGGGTAAGCAGCCATACTAAAATCAATCCGGCTAACCCACCAATCAAACTCAAGAAGATTGCTTCGAATAGAAATTGAAACAAGATGAAATAATTTTTCGCGCCAAGTGATTTTTGCAATCCAATTACACTTGTTCTCTCTTTTACCGAAACAAACATAATGTTGGCAATACCAAAACCCCCTACCAGAATTGAAAAGCCACCGATAATCCATCCTGCAATGCCTACCACATCAAATAATCCACTTACCAAGTTAGCGATTGCTTCCGGCCTGTTTAGAGCAAAATTATCGCCTTCTGTTGGTTTTAATCCTCGTCTTATTCTCATAATGCCGATGATTTCATTTTCCAATTCTACTAGTCCAATGTCAGTTTCATTCCCCTTCACACCGATCGTGGATTGTAATTCATTCCATGCACCTGTTCCCGTTTGATACAATTTTCGAAATGCATTGTAAGGAATGATGACTGTGTAATCATTACTGGGTGTTCCCAAAAAACTTTGTCCCTCTTTTTTGATTACACCCACCACCACATACTTCAAATTTTTGATCCGTATAATCTCTCCGGTAGGATCATCAGTGTTGGGAAACAAGGCGTTCTTTACTTCATTTCCTATAAGAGCAATGCTTCGGCCTGCCTCCACTTCTTCGGCAGAGAAGTATCTACCTTTTTCAAGGTTAATTTCAAAAATATCAGTGTAGCCAGAACCACCGCCTCGCAAACCGATTTGCCCAATACTATTATTATCTTTTTTAATAACAATATTTCCCTTAGCCGCATAAATAGAGATGGCACTCTGGTTGCGCAAATTGGCTTGCAAAAACTTAAATTCGTTAACAGAGGCATTTGGCCTTCTCCAGTAATCCCACCATTTGTATGGCCCGTTGCCTTCGGGAATAAAGGGCCATTTATTCACGTAAATTACACCAGTACCCAAAAAATTCAGACTATCCTTTATGTTTTTCTCCAGGGAATCAACCAACGTCAAAACAGCTATGATCGCAAAAATACCGATGGTAACACCCAGCAATGAAAGTATCGTGCGCAGAATATTGGATTTAAGCGCGCGCCAAGCAAAACCAAAGCTTTCGTAAATAAGTCGTAGGGTTAGCATCAGATCTTTTTATACGTCTAAACATAATAATAGCCGCGAATTTACGAGACTAATCAAGGGTTTTAACACTTTGTGGTTTGAAAAATGGGATTTGTTGACGCCAACTTGAATTTCCAGGAAATACGTTTGACAAAGACCGATTGTATTTCACGCCCGTTTGGTTATTTTTGCATCCTTAATTTTAAAAATGAGTCCCTATCCGTTTGGGACAAAGCCCGTAAGCTTATGAAGTTATCCGAATTCAAATTTGAACTCCCCAACAGTCTTATTGCCTCACACCCAGCCGAAAATCGCGATGAAGCGCGATTGATGGTGATTCACAAGAGCACTGGAAAGATTGAACATAAAATCTTCAAAGATATCGTCAGCTATTTTGATGAAGGTGATGTCCTGGTTGGTAATGATACCATGGTTTTTCCTGCACGCCTTTATGGGCGAAAGGAAAAGACAGGTGCGAAAATTGAAGTTTTCCTTTTGCGGGAACTAAATGCTGAAATGCATTTATGGGATGTATTAGTTGATCCTGCACGCAAAATACGAGTAGGTAACAAACTATACTTTGGCGATGGTGACCTTGTTGCGGAAGTTATTGACAATACTACTTCACGCGGAAGAACAATTCGGTTCCTCTTCGATGGCGATTCTGAAGCCTTCAATAAAGTGGTGGAAAATCTCGGTGAGACTCCACTTCCAAAATATATCAAGCGAAAGGTAGAGCAGGCCGACAAAGAAAGATTTCAAACCATCTACGCAAAACATAAAGGAGCTGTCTCTGCCCCAACAGCAGGCATGCATTTTACCAAGCAATTACAAAAGCGCCTTCAAATCAAGGGTGTAGAAATGACCTATGTTACACTTCACATTGGATTGGGAACATTTCGCCCGGTAGATGTTGAAGATCTTACCAAACATAAGATGGACTCTGAAAACTACATCGTAGGATCAGAAGCTGTGAAAATGGTAAATACTGCCCTTGACAGCAAAAACAGAGTGTGTGCGGTTGGAACGACAACTATGCGTGCCCTTGAATCTGCTGTTTCTGCCAATAACAGATTAAAGGAACGTGATGGCTGGACAGATCGTTTTATCTTCCCGCCCTATGATTTTAAAATCTGCAATGCTATGGTAACAAACTTCCATCAGCCTGAGTCAACTTTATACATGATGGCTTGTGCATTTGGTGGCTATGAATTGATTACACAAGCTTACAATACGGCTAAGAAGGAAAAATATAAGTTCCTGACCTATGGTGATGCCATGTTGATTATCTAAGTCTAAGAAAGAAACATTTCTTAATCAAAAGCCTGATGATCCAATCGTCAGGCTTTTTCTATTTTAAGTGAGCTCACGAATTGCGCACCAAATATAAATGCAATGAGATGGCAATCGGGTATAACAACATATACGCAGGCGAAGGTCTCAAAAAGCCCATAACCATTACAGATGGAAGTAAAATGAGAAAGATTCCGATGCCAATTTTCCAACCTTTGTATTGGGTATTTGACTGGTAAAGCTGCAGAAGGCGATAAATAAGGTAGGTGACGATCGCCACATTAAACGCCAGGAGAAATATTCGGATAAGTCCCATAACTTTGAAAAAAGTAGTTGCCGTAAATCTATGGAATATAAAGAATATGCGCTGATCGTGGCCGGAGGAAAAGGGACTCGTATAAAAAGCAAAGTACCCAAGCAGTTTCTGGAATTGAATGGAAAACCCGTTTTGCTTCACACCCTGGAGGCCTTCTATCGCTACTCAGAAAAAATTAACATCATTCTTGTATTGCCTGAAGATGATTTCGAAACTTGGAAATTGATTTGTGAAAAATATCAGTTCACTAAAAATATCATTCTTCAAAAAGGCGGAGAGTCGCGGTTTCAATCGGTAAAAAAAGGACTCGCAAAAATTGAAGGCGAAGGTCTGGTTGCGATACACGATGGGGTTCGTCCTTTGGTGAGTGAAGATATTATTGGAGCATCTTTCAGGCTCGCAGCCGTTCACCAATCTGCAGTGGCTGCTGTTCGGTTAAAGGAATCAATTCGCATGACGGATCAAGACAACACGAAGGCAGTAGATCGTTCTCGCTTTCGCCTGATACAAACCCCACAGACATTTCAGGTGCAACTGATCAAAAAAGCATATGAACTTAAAGAAGACCCGACTTTAACAGATGATGCGAGTGTTGCAGAGAAAGCAGGGCACGTGATCTCTTTATTTGAAGGCAGCTATGAAAATATTAAAATCACCACAGAAGATGATTTGATTGTGGCGGAGGCGCTTCTCCGTTCAAAAATTTAACTGTTACCATCTGAGCTGATCCATTTTGTAATATGCCTGAATTATTTAAAACTTCATTACATCAATTGGTTGCATTTACAGACGAGCAATATCTCCTCTTTAAAAGTCGCTTTAAAAGTATCAACGTATTGAAGAATGAATATTGGCTGACTGCCGGCCAACCTTGCTCACATCTTGCGTTCATCGAATCTGGTTTATTGCGTCAGTATTATCTTACCGATGATGGAAATGAAGTTACGTGCCACTTCGGTATGCCGGGCGAGTTTATTACCTCGTATCACAGCTATACTCAAGCTATTATTTCAGTCGAAAATATTCAGGCATTGGCAGACTGTGAATTATTGGTCATACATCGTACTGATTTTAATCACCTGCTTACCTCACTGCCTCAAGCTAAAATACTGTGGGATGTTGCTGTACAAATCTTGATTCTTCAAATGGAAGACCGCATTGCTATGTTACAAAGTCTATCCGCTGAAAAAAGATATCTCTACCTTTTCAAACATCATCCTGAATTCCTACTTCATGTGCCTTTGCAATACATTGCATCTTATATGGGCATTACACCCCAACATCTTAGCCGACTGAGAAAAATGATTTCTTAACAATTGTTCAGTAGGATGGCTTCAGTATAATTCAATTTTGCCTTACTAAGGGAAAATTGAATATGAAATCAAAAAAGAAAAACATCCTCATTATAAATGGTCACCCCGACAGTGAAAGCTATAACTTCGCACTGGTGAAAGCGTATAGAGCCGGTGCAGAAAATGCAGGCGCCACTATTCAAGAAATTGTTTTA
>JANOQK010000441.1:0-4076 GCA_031414855.1 Bacteroidia bacterium
CGAGTGCTAAAGATGACCCGATGGAAAAGACAGTAAGTGCCTCATCTGATCTTATTATGAGAAATCCCCAGTATGGTTTGGACATAGCCGAAATGCTATCGAAGGTGCCACCAGCCCAACAGACTTATTTGGCAACCGTTCTCAGTGAAGCGAATACTGGATGGACTCCGGCACTACAAGCGCAGTATTTCAAATGGTTTGCAAATGCGTTCACCTACAAAGGAGGAAGAAGCTATATTGGATTTATTGATAAGGCCAGAAAAAAAGCGTTGGCGCATACACCCGCAAATAAAACAAATTACTATGATACACTTTCAGGCGGTGGTCTTTTGACAGAATCTGGCAACGACTTGGCAAATGTTCCTCAACCAAAAGGTCCAGGAAAAAGGAGAACCAAAGAGGAAGCATTAGCTATACTGGAAGAACCACTTGCAAGCAGGGACTTTGTTAACGGTAAGAATATGTTTGCTGCCACGTTATGCAGTTCCTGCCATACCATGCGTAGTGAAGGAGGAAACATTGGCCCCGACCTGACGCAGGTAGGCACTCGCTTTACAGCCAAAGATATACTTGAACATACCATCGATCCGAATAAAGAAGTCTCTGATCAATATGCGGCTACGATTTTTTCTATGAAGGATGGCAGTTCCATTCTGGGTAGACTGATCAACGAAGACGATGGAAAATATTTTGTTTCTCAAAATCCATTTTCACCACAAACTTTGCGTGAGATCGCTAAGACTGATGTAGCCTCGACCAAGCATTCTACAGTTTCGCTTATGCTTCCCGGACTCATTAACAGGTTGAATGACGAAGAGATCAAAGATATTATTGCCTACATGGTAGCAGGTGGAAACAAAGATCATGAAGTGTATACGGGTGCTGGAAAATGAGAGATTGAAGCAGGTAAATAAAGTAAATAATCCTATATGCTACTAAAAACTGATTTTGCTCTTGTGGGCAACTTGATGCTAGTGATTGCATTGATTACCGGTGGATGCAATACATCCGTATTATGCCAAACAAAAGAAGCTGGCTTCAAGCAAATTTTTGATGGCAAATCATTGAAAGGCTGGGAAGGTGATGTTAATTATTGGAGAGTTGCGGATGGCAGCATAATAGGGGAGATTACCGCTGACAAACTGTTGAAGAGCAACACTTTTATTATCTGGCGCGGAGGAGAAACTAAAGATTTCGAATTAAAGCTGGAGTATAAAATGTCCATAGATGGAAACAGTGGTATCAACTATCGCAGCGAACAGATTACCGAAGTGCCATTCGCGCTAAAAGGCTATCAAGCTGATATTGATGGAAAGAATCGCTACACAGGCCAGAACTATGAAGAGCGTGGAAGAACAACACTTGCCTACCGCGGACAAAAAACCACGATCAATGGAGCGGAAGACCCTAATGCAGCAGTTAAGGATAATGTCAAGAACAATGCCTGGACAAAAGTAGAGATCACTAAATCATGGAATAAAGATTCGTTGCAAACCTTTATCAATGGCACAGATTGGAATGAAGTCCATTTGATAATAAAGGGAAATCGGCTGCAACACTATGTCAATGGCATATTAATGAGTGATGTAACAGATGAAGATAAAGTTAATCGGAAAATGAGCGGCCTGCTTGGTGTGCAAGTGCATGTTGGGCCGCCTATGAAAGTTGAGTATCGGAATATAAGGTTGAAAGAACTTTAAAAAATTTATGATTTTGGATTTGTGATTTTAGAATTAATAATGGTTGAGGTTAGATGACTTCAATTAAATATAAATCACCAGAAAAAGCGCTATCAAAAAATCAGAAATCAAAAATCTTATATCTTAAATCACTTATGCTTCAAAGTTGGAAAGGAAAAATATCTAATCACAGCCAATTAGGAGGCATCGAGACGTCTGTCATCGACAATGGTGCCGGGAGAGGAACCCGTATAGCATGGATTAATACTGGAACAGGCTTGCGTTATAAAGTAGTTCTGGATCGCGCAATGGATATTGCGGATGCCTTTTACAATCAGCACAGTCTTACCTGGCTTAGTCATTCGGGCATTACAACACCACAACCATTATCACATCATGGAATGGATTGGTTGAGGACTTTTGGCGGAGGCTTGCTTACAACATGTGGCTTATCTCATGTGGGTGGCCCAGAGACAGATGCCTTTGGCGAGCGAGGTATTCATGGACTTATCAGCAACACGCCCGCTGAGATTGAATCCATTGTACAGCCAGATCCTTTCTCTGGCAAAATGGAAATGCGTATTACTGGGACAATCAAAGAGACTAAGATATTCGGCCCCAGCCTTGAACTGAGACGAACCATATCTGCTACCCTGGGACAACCTACTATCCGCATTCATGATGAAGTAGTGAACCGTGCTAATACACCAGCGCCTCACATGATTCTTTATCATTTTAACTTCGGTTGGCCTTTAGTCGATGAAGGGACCGATATCCTTTGGCAGGGAGCATGGCAATCAATGGAGGGCCACAAAGACGATAAGATATTTAAAGAGGGAAATAATTTTAGGAAATGCTCTGCTCCTATAGAAAAACATAATGGTACAGGTGAAGCAGTTGTTGCAATCGATGCCACTCCCAATCAATCAGGGCAGTGTATATGTGGATTGTACAATGAGAAACTTGGACTGACAATAGCCATGCGTTTCCAAAAGAAACAATTGCCGTGGTTAACCAACTGGCAGCATTGGGGAAAAGATGAATACGTTACAGGTCTTGAACCGGGAACCAATCCACCAATCGGGCAGGCTAAGGCCCGCAAAGAAAATCAACTCATTCACTTGGCACCAGGCGAAAGCCGGAGGTATGACGTTGAAATTGAAGTACTGGAAGATGAAGCTGCAATTAATACACTGTTGAAGAATACATCTTTGCCAGCTTGAAAAAACTTACTACTTTAACACTTCAGCACCCCAACACTTAAACACTTTTTAAAATGAGTTTAGCAAAAAAAGCAGTAGAACAAGGCCAGGGAATTTTACGACTTGCGCCAACATGGGTTCCTCGCTCATTCTGTGTGCCGGGTCGAAGAATCAAGTTGCATCCAGATGATTATTATGTGTTGGGTGGAAACCGTGGTGGTATTGATGAGCGATGGTTGTCGTCTACCACTCCTGCCAAGAACGGTCCGCTGACTGGAAAAGATGAAGGCTTAAGTTCCGTGGTGGTAAAGGATGGCACAAAGGAAGAGCAGATATTGTTGAAAGACGTTATCGATGAACTGAAAGGTGAGATCATCGGAGACCGGTTATGGAACAAGCATAAAAGCTGGCCGATGTATTCCAAGTTCTTCGACAATATGGGGCCGTTGCCGCATCACGTTCATCACAATGACGAGAAGGCCGCACTCATTGGTCAGTTTGGTAAACCCGAAGCGTATTACTTTCCTCCGCAATTGAATAATCATGGAGGCGATTTCCCGTATACTTTTTTTGGCATTTCGCCTGGCACTACCAAAGCCGAGATCAGACAATGCCTTGTCAATTTTACGAAAGGCGATAACAAGATCACCAACTACTCTTCCGCTTTTCGCCTTGAGCCTGGCACGGGTTGGGATGTGCCTCCGGGAATGCTTCACGCACCGGGAAGTATGTGCACGTACGAACCACAAAAAGCTTCCGATGTTTTTGCTATGTATCAATCATTAGTTAATGAGGCAATTATCCCTGAAGAATTATTATGGAACGGAACCCCTAAAGATAAGATCGGTGATTTTGATGAATTAATCGAAGTACTCGATTGGGAACTCAACGTTGATCCGAATATTCTTCAAACCAGATTCATGAGTCCGAAGCCAGTAAGATCATTAGCAGAAATGAAAGCTCAAGGATATTCAGAAACATGGGTGTGTTATAAGTCAAATGCATTTAGTGCCAAGGAACTTACGGTTCTTCCAGGCGCAACGGTCATAATCAAAGATAGTGCAGCCTATGGCATCATCATGATGCAAGGCCATGGCACAATGGGTGCATGGAATGTGGAGACACCAGCATTGATACGCTACGGACAATTAACCAACGATGAATTCTTTATCACTGAAAAAGCAGCACGAGATGG
>JANOQK010000442.1:0-1507 GCA_031414855.1 Bacteroidia bacterium
GTTTTAGATGGAAATTTAATAATGGATGTAATCGGTTGAGCTGGGTATCCACTTAGTATAGAAACAATTCCTTTATCAGTTCGGTCACCACTGGAATAGAAGTTATCAAAGAGAATTCCTTCATGGGCTAATCGGTTGAGGTTGGGAGTTATGCTGTCGAGTCCTCCTAGAGGCTTAATAATTTTGGCGGTAAAGCTTTCCATCACTAGTATAATGATGTTGGGCTTTGAACTTGTCAGGAGTGAATTCGTATCAGCTTCTGAATAAGTCATTTGCTCCAGCATACGTTCGGCTTGTATCGGATCGTAAAAATCCTTTGGATATTTATGCGTGTTGGAGGATACAACGCTTAAAAAGAAGTTCCACACAACATTGATTCCTGCGTGATTCGGGAAAACTTTCGTCTTGTGAAAATAAACGGCTCCGGTATTCAATGGTGCCACAGTAAAACTGCTTCGAATGGGTATGAATAGGGCTCCTGTAACAAAAAATAGTACAATGGCCCATGAATAATGTACTGAATGTAGATGAAGGAATCGTTTTGAAATCCGTGTATAATAGAACCAGAGAGATAGCAGTAACAACAAAGCAAAGATGAAGAGCAGTAGGATAAGGCTATACGGATTTACACTGGCCACACCTTCTGCTCTCGCATACATAAGTGGTGTGGTGTCCATTCGGAAGCCCCAGTGTTTATATAGTTCAAGGTCTGCGACTACAATTGATATGGAAAGCAATGCAAAAGCTGTGACAATGACATTATTTAAATAGTAAATGATCTTACTTGCGGTGAAAACAGAAGCAGTAAGGAGAAGGCCGCTAAGAATAAGCCAATAGCTTGCCATGGCCAGGTCCATTCGCAAGCCAAGGAAGTTCAGGGTCAGAATATCAATAATTCGAAGAGAAGAAGTTTGGTCGATGTGATAGAGCAGAAATAGAATGCGACTGACAATAAAAAATATAATCCAATACAATCCTATCCACCCAAACAGTCTAAGTCGTTCCTTCATAGTATCTGCCTAGGGCAGTTTAAGCGCTAAGATAACACAACCAGATAATTCTGCTGCCTCTTGTCCTAAAGATGTTATGAATGCAAATAAAAGGTATTATTTTTCAGTTGAATAATTCGGGTTACACCAAACCGCATTGTAAACATAAACACATGAAAAGAACCTTTTTAGTACTGCTTACCATTTCATTAATCTTCTCTTGTGCTGAAATGAAGACTCCCGCGGATGTGATCATTATGGGTGGAACAATCTATACAGCAGATAAAAACAATGCCGTTGTGGAGGCCGTTGCTATTCATGCTGACACTATACTTTATGCGGGCACTTTAGCGGCAGCGGAGAAATTTAAGAATGATAAAACACAAGTCATTGATCTGCAAGGAAAAACGATGACCCCTGGTTTTATTGAATCTCATGGACACATGATGGGACTGGGATATAATGAGCTCAATCTTGATTTGATGTCTGTAAAAAGCTATGAGGAGTTGGTAGAGAAA
>JANOQK010000443.1:0-3976 GCA_031414855.1 Bacteroidia bacterium
TAGAATTACCCTGGATTTCTGTTCGTCTCACCATGAAAAGATGTTATTAATAAGAGTAAATTTAGTCACCCATCGGCAATGGCGTTGTGCGTTGCGGGAGTCTTGTTCCTGCTATCGAATATCGGGCACAAGTGGACACAAGTCAGCCGTGCCATTTCCTGCGCACCAATACTTGGGTCAGAGACAGAGAAACGCCAGGATAAAGTGCAGAAGTCATGAAGTAGTTGTACTCTCGTCACAACTTAAAGCGCAGAACGATACCACCTCATGGCAACAAGACCATGAAGTAGTTGCAATCTCGTCACCACCCAATTGCAACAAAGACATGAAACAGTTGTAAGAACACCATGAAGTGGTTGTAAGATCACCATGAAGTGGTTGTAAGATCACTACCACCTGGTTGCAAGATCAACACCACCTAATTGTAAGCACGTGATAAGTCCCCAGTGCTGTCAGGTCTTTCGACCTGATGCAACTTACTCAGGGTCAAGTTCCATTCTCGACAGAATCAAAAGAGTAACAGCAAAAGGTTTAGGTCAAAGACTGCGTCAGGTCGAAAGACCTGACGGCAACTGAAAACACCACCGAAAGTGTCGAGTCGTCAAGACCATTTTGAGTGGTCAGACGACTACGGAAAAATATTTTTTTTTTTGGTTGACAGATAAAATGTATCGGAACGTGCCAATGTGTTTTAGGTTATTGTAAAATGAAAATATATAGTTTGAAAAATAGTTGAAAAAACAACAACAACCATCCCACCCTGCCGTGCAATAACCATAACTAAAAAAAGTTATGAGCCATATTAAAAACTTGCAGAACTTTGACAAGGTCATCGCGGTCTGCACCGGGTTGGGAGGCAACTATAACCCCGGACAACAAAACCTCAGTGTACAGGAGCTGACCACCTTATTGAACAACGCAAATGCCGCGTATGATTCAATGAAGGAAGTGCGGTCAGATTACAAGCACGCGACTAACCATCGCGAAGTAATGTTTGAGGGAATAGACAAACTTGCTGGCCGCGTTCTCAGCGAGTTGAAGTCCTCAAACGTATTGGAGCAAACCGTAGCGGATGCTCGGGAGATGACAAGAAAGCTGGCAGGCCGCAAGGCAAGCCGTGATCCTGTTTCCACCGAACTACCCGCTGCAACAGAAACCTCAAAGAAGCGCAGAGCAAAGGGACTCGACTATGCTTCGATGGCAGACAACTTCGGCATCCTGGTGATGACTGTGAGCGAGCAACCCAACTACCACCCCAACATGGAAGATCTGAAGGTGCAAGCCTTACAGAAAAAGCTGGAGGAGTTGCAAGTTGCCAACGCGAATGTGTCAACCGCCAGGGCGCAGTTGATGAACGCCAAGTGGTCGCTTAACAACATGCTCTACACAAACCCGGGAAGTGTCTATGACACGATGAAGGGCGTGAAGCTACAGATGAAAGCGATCTTTGGTTTCTCCAGTGAGCCCCGCCAAGCAGTGACGAAGTTCCAGATTAGTAAACCTAAAGCCCTGTGATGCGCCACGAAAAGTAAACCTCTGCACGCCAGTGCAGAGGTCCTTTTTCAAAATATAACCCTACTAAATACGCCCACCCACATTCCATCGCAGACGCTCGCAATGATGTCAAATTGTTGGTTTGCATAACATCAGTTACTTAAAAGAAAAGAGATTTTATTGTTAATATTGATAGACCTTAAATCCTTATACTTGTGAACGATCTGCCTTCTCCACAAAACCAGGAAAGCTACATCACTAAAGCTATTGAAGTAGTAATCCGTGTTTCAGTCCTTGCTCTCATTGTGGGGTGGTGCTTTCTTATCATGGCTCCCTTTTTATCGGTAATCATTTGGGCCGTTATTATTGCAATTGCTACGTACCCCATTTTCAATACGCTGAGAAGAAAATTTGGTGATCGGGTAAAATTGGCAGCTGTCACCATTACGGTTTCTTTTTTAATACTTATTCTAGTGCCATCTATTCTGTTGGGGGATTCCTTGTATGAAGGTATTCGACATCTGAAGTCGATTTATGACAGTGGCAATTTTCATATCCCACCTCCAGACGAACGCGTTGCATCATGGCCAGCGATAGCAAAACCAGTTGTTGATTTATGGAAGCTCGCTTCAGAAAACCTATCCGATGCTGTCTCTAAATTTACACCTCAAATTAAGCTGGCAGGCGGATGGCTATTATCTGTTATTACGGCAGCAAGCATGGGGCTTCTTCAATTTATAGGAGCCATTATTATTGCTGGAGTATTTCTGGTTTACTCAAGGGAAGGCGGAGATATGCTTCGAAATACATTTATCAGATTGGCTGGACAACGCGGGACAAATTTCGCAACACTTTCAGAAGTAACCATACGCAATGTTGTAAAGGGAGTTTTGGGTGTTGCCTTTACGCAAACATTTCTAGCGGGTATTGGGTTTGTTGTAGCCGGAATTCCATTGGCTGGCTTGTGGATATTGTTATGCCTGATCTCAGCTATTGTCCAAATTGGAGTTGGCCCCATAGTGATTCCTGCCGTGGTATATATGTTTGTGACAGCCGATACGCTTCCTGCTATTCTATTTTTGATTTGGTCTATACTAGTCACTCTTTCAGATAATATTTTAAAACCGATCCTGCTGGGGAAAGGTGCTCCCGTGCCGATGCTTGTAGTCTTTCTAGGCTCCATTGGTGGCTTCATTGCCATTGGCTTCATCGGCCTTTTTATCGGGCCAGTTATTCTATCTCTTGGCTATAAATTATTTTTAGATTGGGTTTATCAAGAAGCAAAGGATATAAGTAATGAGCTCTAGAATATAGATAGATAAGATGGCTGTACTGTTTCCTTCTTTGATCCGAAGCTATATCCAACATTCAACTGATAGCGAAAACCAGCTAAGCTTTATTGCTGGGCTTCATTGGCGGATTTATCATGTCCGGCTTATTGGCTGTTATTAGCAATGAGATGTTGCCGTATGGTATTTTCATGTGTATTGACGTGAAGAAAATTGGCAATCTGTGTAACGCTTTTGTCCACTTTTTTAGCGCTATCGTAAATGGATTTCTCGAAACCAATCCTGTCAATGGTAATGTTCCTTATAATTTTTCCGGCACACGCAATATAGGGATCTGCACTTTCTTCATTTATAATGGTGTCCTCCGGATGGGTTGAGATGAATTTCATTCCCTGTTTGAAGGCTTTTTTTGTAAGGGATACTTTACCGATCGAATCTTTTTCCTACGCCTGCACAATATCTGTAGACTGAAAAAGCAAGCAGAGTAAACCGATCATCCACGGATTGCAGCAGAGAGGCTTGAAAGGAGAAAAGACGGTCTAAACTCATTGACTTGACGTTAAGTCAAAAATAAGTAGAAAATGACTTGAACTCAAGTCATTTTAAAAAAACCTGTTACTAAGCATGCAGCAAGGCGTAACACTGTCTGGCAATCTCCAGTTCTTCGTTGGTTGGTACTATTAAGATTTTCACAGGAAAGTGGTTCGTATTGATCTCGGCAATGCCTTTCCCTACTGTCTTATTTTTTCCTTCATCGAGATGAATGCCCAGATACTCCATATTCTTACAGACCAGACTTCTGGTTAACGAATCGTTCTCGCCAACACCGCCTGTAAAAACGATAGCATCTAATCCGTTGAGAACTGAGGTGAACGAACCAATATATTTTTTGATATGATACGCATACATCTCATACGCCAGAATGGCTTCCTTATTTCCTTTTTCGTATTCGGCTTTCACATCCCGCATATCACTATAGCCGGTGAGCCCCAGCATGCCGCTTTTTTTATTGAGGATAGTATTCACATCGTTGAGTGAATAGCCCAGTTGATTTACTAAATGAAAAATGATCGACTGATCAATATCACCGGTTCGTGTTCCCATGATCAAACCATTCATCGGGCCAAGTCCCATGCTGGTATCGATACAAACTCCATTACGGATTGCACACATGCTGCAACCGTTGCCCAGGT
>JANOQK010000444.1:0-13078 GCA_031414855.1 Bacteroidia bacterium
AAATTCCCTTTTTTATTTTCATCGAGTTCTAGGGTAGGTTCCAACCAAAATTTACAGGCTTTTTTAAAACCCCTTTGATTATAAGTTACATGAATATGTCTTCTTGGTTCACTAATGTCAGATCCAAATATAAGAAACACATATTTCGCCAGAATTAATAGTTTGCCCATCGTTCAAATTCTGTAATTAAAGGTAATCATTTCTTTTATAGTTTTAAGAGACTTAGTCCATATTGTGATTTCTACTTCAACACCTCCGCTAAAGCCTTATGAAAGCTTTCAAAGTCCCGGAGATTGCGATGACTTCCACCCTCTATGATTACGAATTGATCGCCTTCCTCCAATAGAGGCTTAAGACGCAAGGCAGAAGCTAAGGGAACCACCTGATCATTTGTTCCATGGATGATTATTTTCCGGCACTTTACTTTTGGCAAAAATGCTTTGTTTGAAAACTTTGAGTGGAGCGGAAAAAGATAAAGTAGAGGTTTAACAGGCTCGTAGACGACTCCCTTCAACTCGTCAAAAGGCGTTTCAAGGATAAGCAAGCTTGGCGTAACAGCTGTGGCAAGGTTGGAAGCAACTGCCGAACCTAATGATCGACCATACATAATTAATCGTTCATGTTTAATGTTGACTTGCGACCAACGTAAAAATGTAAGTGCATCTTTATACAAATCCCGTTCGCTTGGTTTGCCTGTACTTTTACCGTAGCCTCTGTAATCCATCATGAGGATATCGTAACCCAGGCTGGTAAAGTCTATAGCATACTTACCCCATCGTTGCAGGTTATCGGCATTGCCATGAAAGTAGAGGATAAGTCCTTTAGAATTCAGATTTGTCTTGAATAGCAAAGCGTGTAATGTTTCTCCGTCAGAAGTCTTGATAAAATGCTCTTCTGGCACAGATTGTTTTGAGTCGGATTCAAATTTGAATACGTATTCTTTGGCAAGCTCTTTACGCTGAAAGATTACTTTGTCCTGAAAAAAGACTATAATAATTGAAGCAATAATATGCATCAATAAGACAAGGCCAGCTACCCAAACTAGTAATTTTGTTTTCTTTCCCATTTTTAGAATCCCTCAAAAGTAGCTACCTTTTTGATTCTATCCTTCACATGTTCTCATGAACCAAATTATTAGCTAGGGTATGTATCAACAAATAGAGAATCATACATCCATACCAAAATAAATGTCCCTATGAAAAAGTTGTTATTGTTTAATTTGATCCTATTCATCGGCATCGCATCGAATAGCAAAGCCCAAAAGGCTACTTCGGAAACTCCAAATATTGTTCTGATTTTTTTGGATGACATGGGCAATGGAGATTTAGGTTCCACAGGTGCATTGGAATATACTACACCTTCCATTGATAAACTCGGAAATGAAGGATTGCGATTTACAAACTTTTTAACTGCACAGGCGGTTTGCTCCGCATCTCGTGCAGGATTGCTAACGGGTTGTTATCCAAATCGCATTGGGATATCGGGTGCATTATTTCCTAATAGCACCATTGGTATTAATCCAACTGAAGTCACCATGGCTGAGTTGGTGAAACAAAAAGGATATACTACAGGAATTATTGGTAAGTGGCATCTGGGCGATAGCCAGGAGTTTCTTCCGCTCCAAAATGGCTTCGATGAATATTTTGGCTTGCCGTATTCCAACGATATGTGGCCTATTGATTTCAAGGGAGAACCAGCTACAGATTGGAGGAAGGATCGCTTTCCGCCATTATTTATTATGGAGGGAAATGAGAAAAAAATTCCTATTGCAACGCTTGACGATCAGGCCAACCTGACCAAGCAATACACACAAAAGGCAGTTGATTTTATCGCTCGAAATAAAAAGAAGCCATTCTTTCTCTACATCGCGCATTCAATGCCACATGTACCTATAAATGCATCTGCTCAATTCAAAGGAAAAAGCAAACAGGGTCTTTATGGCGATGTTATGATGGAGATAGATTGGTCCGTGGGGGAGGTGATGAAAGTCATTCAACAAAATGGTTTGGATAACAACACATTAATCATATTTACAAGTGACAATGGTCCGTGGCTTAATTTTGGTAATCATGCAGGTTCAACTGGAGGTTTGCGTGAGGGCAAAGGTGATACGTTCGAGGGAGGTATGCGTGTACCTTGTTTGATGCGATGGAAAGGAACAATACCAGAAAGTAATATCAGCAATCACCTTGCTTCTACTATTGATATTTTTCCCACTGTTGCTGAGCTATTAAAGTTAAAACTGCCTGATCAAAAAATTGACGGATTAAGTTTGGTGCCCATTTTAAAGGGAGATATTTCAAATCCCATCCGTAAAGAGTTTTATTATTATTATCGAAAGAATAATCTGGAAGCAGTGCGCCTCGAAGATTGGAAGTTAGTCTTACCGCATCCAGGCCGAACCTATGAGAATTTCAAAGTCGGAAAGGATGGCTTTCCTGGCGATACAAATGAAGATTATTCATTTCCGAAAGCCTTGTATGATTTAAGGCGCGACCCGGGAGAGCGATATAATGTAATTGGACAGTATCCGGAAATTGTAAAAGCACTGGATCAACTAGCCGAGAAGGCAAGAGAAGACTTGGGTGATGATTTGACTCAACGAGTAGGAAAAAATGTTAGGTTGGTTGGTCAGAAGCAATAGCTAATTGCTTGCCTTGAACTTCTAACCTGTAGCTCTTCTCTGAATTATCCAGACAAGCAAATAGCCCTTGGTAGCATTTCCTTTTTGCGTAGTCCCTCTTTTCATTACCTTTTAGCATCTAAAATTTCTCTTTAATGAAAAACTTTATCTTATTTTTCTTGCTGTGTTTAGTAGTTGTCGGACAGGCGCAAACTCAAACAACAGCTCCCTCTACCTATGATTCGAAGTACTATGATAAATTGAAGTGGCGAAACATTGGCCCATTAAGAGGAGGCAGGTCGCTAGGTTCATCCGGTAGCCCAGGCAGACCTAATGAATATTACTTTGGTGCTACAGGTGGTGGCCTATGGAAAACAACTGATGGCGGCCAAGAATGGGCGGCTGTAACAGATGGACAAATTTCAAGTTCATCGATAGGTGCAGTGGCTGTTGTTGAAACGAATCCCGATATTGTTTATATAGGAGGTGGCGAAACTCAATTGCGAGGTAGCATCACTCAAGGAGACGGTGTCTATAAAACTACCGATGGCGGAAAAACCTGGCGTTCACTTGGATTGAAAGAAACGCAAGCGATTTCCCGCATAAGGGTTCATCCGACAAACCCTGATATAGTTTACGTTGCTGCTCTTGGTCACCCATACGGGGATAACGAGGAGCGAGGCGTTTTTAAATCCATCGATGGTGGCAATACCTGGAAGAAAGTATTGTATGTAAGCGCGAAGGCGGGTGCCGCTGATTTGATTATTGATCGCACGAATCCTAAAATTTTGTACGCCTCTACCTGGCAAGTCTATCGCAAAACGTGGAAGATGTGGGGTGGTGGTCCGGATTGTAAATTATGGAAATCAGAAAATGGGGGAGAGACATGGAATGAATTAACGAAAAACCCGGGCATGCCCGAAGGACCGTTGGGCAAAATTGGAATTACTGTTTCTCCTGCGGACAACAAAAGATTGTGGGCAATTGTAGAAGCGAATGAAGGCGGTGTTTACCGCAGTGATGATGCAGGTGCTACCTGGAAAAAAACAAACGATGAACGTAAACTTCGTCAACGTGCTTTTTATTACTCAAGAATTTATGCCGATCCGTTTGATCGTGAAACCGTTTATTGCCTGAATGTGGATTTTTGGAAGTCAACCGATGGCGGTGTAAAGTTTGATACCGAAATTAAGGTGCCGCATGGCGACAATCATGATTTGTGGATAGACCCGAATAATCCGCAACGCATGATTACTTCCAACGATGGAGGCGCTACAGTGTCGGTGAATGGTGGTAAAAGTTGGACGGCTGAAGATTACATCACTACTCAACTTTATCACGTAACCACTACTAACCATGTGCCCTACCATATTGCCGGTGCACAACAAGACAATTCAACAATTGCAGTACCAAGTGAAGGCTGGGATCATATGAATGAGCTGGGCCCATGGGGATATGATGTAGGCGGGGGCGAGAGTGGTTACATCACATCGCATCCTGATAATCCAAATATTTATTATGCAGGAAGCCAGGGTGCATTGCTCACGCGCAAGGATGTGACCACCGGACAGACACGTGACATACAAGTGTATCCAAGATTTTTTTCAGGGGAGCCTGCAAGTTCATTGCCCGAGCGATGGCAGTGGACATATCCAATTGTATTCTCTCCAAAGGATTCAAAAATTTTATATACATGTTCGCAACATGTTTGGAAAACTATTGATGATGGACAGAGTTGGGAAAAGATAAGTCCAGATCTTACGTATGCTGATCCAGAGACTCTTGGTGTTACGGGTGGAGAGATAACAAAAGACATGAATGGGCCCGAGATATACGGAACAGTCTTTGCTCTTGCTCCTTCGTTTCATGATGTGAACACAATCTGGGCAGGCTCCGATGATGGAAAAATAAACATCACTCGCGATGGCGGAAAAAACTGGACGAACATTACCCCAAAAGATCTGCCAAAGAATTCTGTTGTAGCAATAATTGATGAATCCAAACATTCTGCTGGAACAGCTTATGTAGCAGCCTTTCGCTATCAGGTAGATGACCGGCAGCCGTATGTGTTTAGAACAAAAGATTTTGGAAAGACCTGGACGAAGATTGTAACAGGTATCAAAGACGGACATTTCTCTCGATCAGTTCGCGAAGACCATGTGCGTCCAGGGTTATTATTTTTGGGTACAGAACACGGAGCATATGTATCGTTCAATGCTGGCGATAACTGGCAACCGCTGCAATTGAATTTACCGGATACGCCAATTCGCGATTTAGTAGTGAAGAACGATGATGTAGTGCTTGGAACACACGGTCGTGGTTTTTGGATTTTAGATGACATCAATCCACTGCGTCAACTCACACCTGAGTTGATGAAACAAAATGTAGTTCTCTTTCAACCAAGCGATGCTATACGAGGCGTGTATGATGCATCATTTCAATATTATTTGCAGGACAAAGTCGACACAGTCAAACTTGAAATTCTAGATGCGAATGGAAATTTGGTTCGTAAGTTCGTTGGCACCAAAACGGAAGAGAAACCAATAGCCGGAGATTTCTGGGGTGGTGGCGACAGTAAGCCAACCGCAGCTGTAGGATTGAACACCTTCCGATGGAATGGTCGTTATGAAGGTGCCACGATTTTTGATGGTATCATCGTGTGGGGCGCGCGTCCCCAAAACGGTCCCGAGGCACCGATTGGAAAATATCAAGTTCGCTTTACGGCAGGGAGCTATTCGCAGACTTATTCTTTTACTGTAAAGATGAACCCGAACTTGAAGGGTGTGACGGAAGCAGACTTGAAAGAGACCTTTGACCTGGCGATAAAAATCCGCGATCGTGAATCGGCTGCCAATGAAGCCGTGATCCGCATTCGCGATTTGAAAAAACAAATTGAAGAACGCGTCAAAGATGTGAACGACCCTGCATTCTCAGCTTCGGCTAAAGAATTGATGGCCAAGATTATTGTCATCGAAGAAGACTTATATCAAACCAAAAATCGCAGCGGTCAAGATCCACTGAACTTCCCTATTAAATTAGGCAACCGGCTTTCTGCTTTAAGAAGAAGTTTAGAAACAGGCGATGGCAAACCTACTGCGGGTGTATACAAAGTTTTTGAGGAGCTCAACAAAGAACTAGATGGTCACCTTGGTAAACTGGACACCACGCTCAAAGTGGGTATTGATGCGATCAATCCAGTGTTGATGAACAAACAGATGAAGGCTATTATTGACAAGAAGAAATAGATCATTAAAAATACAGACCAATAAGATTTTAAAAACCTTATAGGTCTCGCAAATGACAAAATAATAAGATGTGATGTTGAAATAAAATAGAGAAAAGAGGGAAGGCTTTTCAAAAGTATGTAGAAGTAAATGCGAATTTATTAAACGAGCTTAGAGTTGAGTATCATCTTATGTTTGTCCTTAAAAGAAATATCAAATAATCATGAGACGAAGAGACTTTATTTTTAAAACATCCGGAGTTGCAGCTGCATCCTTATCGTATTCGCAATTGTATGCGCACATACAAAAGCAAATTGATCCTACCTACGAGCAGGCAAACTATGATGTGATTGTTTTAGGCGTTGGTAGCATGGGCTCTTCTGCATGCCATCATCTGGCTAAGCAGGGATATAAGGTTCTGGGACTAGAGCAGTTTGATATTCCGCATGAACTTGGTTCACACGCTGGTCAAAGTCGTATCATTCGCAAGGCATATGGTGAAGGTTCTGACTATGTACCGCTGCTGGAAAGAGCCTATAAAAATTGGCAGGCATTGGAATCAGAAACCGGATCACAAGTTTACTACAAAACAGGGCTCGCGTATTTTGGAGCACAGGATGATCCGTTTTTAAAGACGGTAAAAGGTTCATCTAAAAAATATATGATTCCACTTACTGATCTAACCGTAGAGGAATGCGATCGAAAATACCCACAGTTTAGGCTTCCCCAAAATTTTCAGCGACTGGAGGAGCCTGATGCCGGGTTCATCACTCCCGAACGTAGCATACTTTTATATGTTCAGCAGGCAATATTAAAAGGTGCGGTTATCCGCACAAAAGAGAAAGTCCTTGAATGGAAGCGTGAGACCTCAGGCGGTGTAACAGTAATAACTAATCGAGGTACTTACAGAGCAGGAAAGCTGGTGATCACGGCCGGGCCATGGGCTGGGAAAATGATTCCATCGCTTGCTTCTAAGTTAACGGTTACCAGACAAGCCGTTGCATGGGTAAAGCCTAAAAAGTGGGACAATTTTACGCTTGGAAAATTTCCTTGTTGGATTTTGGAAAATAAGGAGTATGATTTTTATGGATTCCCGATTCTTCCAGTCGGCACGTTTGGAGGCCCGTTGGGATTGAAACTTGCTTTACATTATCCTGGAGCCGATACCACAGATCCAGATTCAGTGAATAGAAACACAAAGGAATCAGACGAAAAACTTTTGATTGATTTTTTGAACCAGTTTATTCCTGATGGTTACGAGAATACACTGATGATGAAAACATGCTTATATACCAATTCCCCTGATCAAAATTTTATAGTAGATTACTTATCAGGGTTTGACAAGGACGTTGTTTTTGCAACTGGATTTAGCGGTCATGGCTTCAAGTTCGTAAGCGTTATAGGTGAAATTTTGGCTGACCTTGCCATGAACGGATCAACACCGCTTCCAATCGGCTTTCTAAACGCAAAACGATTTGGATAATATGGCAATTTTAGCCTATGTTATCCAAGGATGCATTTGAGGAAGAATTAGCATAGGAAATTCTCTAGTAGATTAAGAAGTCCCCTCTACTTTAATTACGATTCCCCTTGAACGCACTAGACGGGAGGTAAATGAAAGCTAAAGAAATTATTTTTGATCATTTTTTAAATCTGTTCAAATTATGCAACGCAGAAACTTTATTAAAAAGTCATCACTCACTATTGTTGGCATGGGCGTGTTTGGTTCCTTACTTTCCAACAATAGAAAAGCAGGAGCCGTATTAAGCGTGAACAGCCAGCGAATTGAGAGTCGCATTTTTGAACTCGCAAAATTTGGCAAAGATGCCAATGGCCGTGGTTACAGAGTTGCCTATACAAAAGGCGACATTGAAGGGCGTGCTTGGTTTATTGAGCTGATGAAAAAAGCAGGACTTGACCCAATTATTGATGCAGGAGGCAATATCATTGGCAAACGCAAAGGAAAAAATCCATCACTTAAACCCATTGGCTTTGGTTCGCACATTGATATGGTGCCCGATGGTGGTAATTATGATGGCACATTGGGTTCTATCAGTTCATTGGAAGTAATTGAGGTATTAAATGAGAACAATGTTGTAACTGACCATCCGTTAGAAGTTATCATTTTTGGTAATGAAGAAGGCGGAACGATTGGCAGTAAAGCGATGACAAGTGGATTAACCAAGGAAGGATTGCAGCAGAAAAGCCAAAGCGGTTTAACTATGGTAGAAGGAATAAAAGCCATAGGCGGTAGCCCGGACAATATTCAATCCTGCCTTCGAAAAAAAGGAGATTTCCATGCCTGGTTAGAATTGCATATTGAGCAAGGCGGAATTTTAGAAAAAGAAAATATTCAGATTGGCGTAGTGGAAGGCATTGTAGGTATTGTGCATTGGGAAGTAACGTTGGAAGGTTTTGCCAACCACGCTGGCGCTACACAAATGAACATGAGGCAAGATGCATTGTTGGCTGCATCTAAATTTATTGTTGCAGTAAATGAAGTTATCATCAGTGTACAAGGTAGCCAGGTAGGTACTGTTGGGAAAATTGCTGTTCAACCCGGGGCTTACAATGTTATTCCTGGCAAAGTAGTGTTGGGTTTGGAGATAAGAGATTTATCAGCCGATAAAATTGAAATGCTTTTTATAGAAATGGAGAAGCGTGCAATAACGATTGCAAAAGAATCTAAAACGAAAATCAGTTTTGAAAGGCAGCCTAATGAATCGAAACCGGCATTGACAGATAAAAAATTACAGCAAACCATCAATGCATCAGCTAAGGCATTGGGCTTCACCACAAAGTTTATGCAAAGCGGAGCTGGTCACGATTCGCAGCATATCGCTTCGATAGCACCTGCTGCCATGATTTTTATTCCCAGTGTTGGCGGCATCAGCCATTCACCCAAAGAATTTTCAACAGCAACGGATATGGCCAATGGAGCAAATGTGCTGTTTCAAACTATTTTGAAAGTGGATAAAGAGTTTTAACTCCATTTGACTTTATTAACTGAATTCTAATAGCCAGCGTATTGCTAGGAACCGGGAGACAGAGCAAAATAACCACCCATGCTTATTTATATTTGGATATTTATGAGGGAAATGAATCAATAAAATCAGAACCATATATGAGTAAATCAGTTATATCATCATTTCTTGCCCTGACTTTATTTTTTTCTTGTTCAGTCAAAGAGGATAAGAAGCAGGCAGGAGTTACCATCTCAGAATGGATCACTACTGGTGACGGAACTTCTTTATTTGCGGAAGGGTCTGCAAAAACATTTTTTGACATCAAAGGCGATACAAATCCTGTTATCGAAATAGATACCACCCAAAAATTCCAAACTATTGATGGATTTGGTTTTGCCCTCACAGGAGGAAGCGCTTCGCTTATCAATCAAAAATTAACTGCATCTGGGCGGGCCAACTTGCTAAGAGAATTATTTCTTACCGATAGTAATGGCATTGGTATAAGTTATCTGAGAGTAAGCATCGGAGCATCTGATCTGGATGATCATGTCTTTTCGTACGATGATATGCCGAACGGAAAGACAGATATATCACTTTCTAATTTCAGTTTAGCGGAGGATCAAAAAAATCTTATTCCAGTTTTAAAGGAAATTCTGACACTTAATCCGGATATAAAAATCATGGGAAGTCCCTGGTCTGCGCCTGCCTGGATGAAGGATAACAAGAGTCCAAAAGGTGGACGCCTTAAGATTGATTATTATACGGTGTATGCCAATTACCTCGTGAAGTATATATATGGAATGAAAGCAGAGGGTATTACGATTGATGCGATTACACTGCAAAACGAGCCAGAGAATCCAAAGAATAATCCAAGTATGCTCATGACGGCTGATGAACAGGCAATATTTGTAAAAAAATATCTAGGTCCCGCCTTTGAGGTGGCAGGCATTGAAACAAAAATTATTGTGTTCGATCATAATTGCGATCATCCGGAATATCCAATCTCTATTTTAAATGATCCGGAAGCAAAGAAGTTTGTTGATGGCTCCGCTTTTCACATGTATCTCGGTGAGATTGACGTGCTTTCAAAAGTTCACGAGGCTCATCCTGACCGCAACATTTATTTCACAGAGCAATGGACGTGGTCGAAAGGTAATTTCGATGGAGATCTTAAATGGCACACGAAGAATTTAATTGTGGGCGCCATGCGCAACTGGAGCAAAACCGTAATTGAATGGAATCTGGCTGCTGATCAAAACCAGAATCCTCATACAGATGAAGGTGGTTGCACGGAATGCTTAGGTGCACTTACGATTAGCGATTCTGTTAGTCGGAATGTTTCTTATTATATCATTGCGCATGCCTCCAAATTTGTCAGGCCGGGTTCCGTTAGAATAGCATCCAACGAAATCAATGGTTTGCCAAATGTTTCCTTCATCACACCTACTGATCAGAAGGTACTGATTGTGTTGAATGATACGGATCAGTCGAGAGATTTCTCCATTAAATTCAAAGGCAAGTCCGCTGTTTTTTCTTTGTCAAAAGGAGCTTTGGGTACGTATGTTTGGTGAATTTGTATAAGAATTATGGAGCCGTCATTGGCCACTCCTTTCAACAACTCTAATTCGTGTCAAGAAGTGTCTTCAATTTAACTACTGTAGATTTGATTGGGCGATCTATTTGAACCTTTGGACATGAAAAATAGGATGGCCTCATATGAAAAGCGTAGGTTAGCATAAAAAATTCTATGTCTCGTTTCTTCATCCTATTTAGTCTATTGGCCTCTACATTGTCGTTTGCCCAGCCGGCCAGTCTTTCACTGGAAGGAAAGAATCACTCTTTAGATGAACGCTATCAACTAATGAAGTCTAATTCCCAAACGTACCAAGATTATAAAGTAATTAAGGAATTTGTGTTGGATGGAGTTTGGAAGATTGTAAAGGATACTGTCAAAAATCAAAAACGTTTGCTAGCTCAATCTCATGAAGAGATTTCTCAACTGAATGCCAGCCTTATTGCTATTGAAATAACACTCAAGAATGAGCGAGCTGCTTCAGCAGATGTTACTTATGACAGCACACATATTACTTTGCTCGGTGTTGATTTTAGAAAGGGATCGTTTCTTACTTTTTTAACTTTTCTATTCGCTGGCTTTGTAGTGGCTATTGGTGTCATTGCAGGCAAAATGAGGCTCATGCGTGCAACTATGAAAGAGAAAATCGTGATAGCTGATATAATCACTCACGAATACGAAGAATTCAAACGTAGGGCGTTAGAGAAGCAAACTAAGCTTTCGCGTGAACTTCAAAATGAACGAAACAAGCTGGAGGAATTAAAAGCCCAATATCGGTAATCAGAATTTATTGATAGACTCTCACGTAATCTACTTCCATTTTCTGAGGCCATATGGAATCATCGATTCCTTGGGCACCGCCCCAATTTCCTCCTACTGCAATGTTCATGATCAAGTGAAACTTCTGATCGAAGGGCCATTCTTTGAAGGTATCATTTTCTCCCCGGCTCACAGAGTGATATAGTTTATCATCTGCATAAAAATCAATTTTGTCTTTTGTCCAATCGATAGCATAGATATGAAACGTATCGAGCGCATCAGCAATTGTAATCTTACCTTCTTTTTGCGTCTGCTTAACATGATTGTAAGCTTCAGTATGAATGGTGCCATGAATCACACCAGGATCGTAACCCACATGTTCCATAATATCAATCTCTCCACTCGCTGGCCAGCCACCGTATTTCCAATCAGTAGATAATGTCCATATGGCAGGCCAGGTGCCTTTGCCCTTTGGCAATTTTGCTTTTATCTCCATCCGGCCATAGAGCCAATCGCCTTTAAACTTGCTCACCATTCGCGATGAGGTATATCCTTTTCCGCCAAGCGAATCTTTATGTGCTTCAATGATCAGTATATCATTTTCAATCCGAACATTTTTAGTGTCATTAGTATAATATTCCAATTCATTGTTTCCCCAACCACAAACATTTGGGCAGCCATCTCCAAGGTCATAGTTCCATCGGCTGGAGTCTGGCTGGCCTGTAATGCTGAATTCATCTGACCAAACTAATTTTCGATCTTTTTCTGATTTACATGTGACCAATAAGGAACAAACCATCAGTAGAACCACCAAATTCTTCATCTTTCGCATTGTGTTTAATAATTCTAAATTTAATGGAATTCCTTGTAACCAATTTCATAACCTGCAGTTACCCTGCATGAAAACAATTTGATTTGGAAGCGCTTTCCGACAATGCATTGATGGTAAAGGTAAGAGACGGTGACCTGGACAGGCTGGGCTTGCTCTTTGAACGTTATAAAAGGCCTTTGTACGGTTTTTTTTATGGACTTGTCAGGGAACAGGAACTTAGCGAAGACCTGGTTCAGAACACCTTTCTTAGAATCTTGAAGTATCGTCATCTCTTTCGCCCCCGCCTGCACGATAACGTTTCTGCAGGGCAGGGAGATGGAGACTTCAGGGCATGGATGTTTCATATTGCGCGAAATGTGAATCACGACCATTACCGCAGGAACAAGCTTAACTTAAAAGATGATCTGGAGAAGTGGCAAGAACGACTCGGCCACAGTGAGAACCGTTCAACTGAAATTCAGCAGGAGGAAGAACAACAAATGCTTTCCATGGCCATGGACAGACTGCCAGTTGATAAGCGTGAAATCTTGCTGTTAAGCAAATACCAGGAGAAAAAATATCACGAGATAGGAGAAATTCTTGGATGCACAGAAGGCGCGGTGAAGGTGAAAGTCTTCAGGGCTTTGCAAGAGTTGAAAGTGATATACAAACAGTTGGAGAAAAATCATTAAAAATTGATGCTAGATTCTTGACGTTTGAGAATCCAGAATCCAGAATCGAACTATGGAAACAAAACACATCGAGGAACTGATCGCCAAGTACAACGAAGGCCTTGCCGACCCGTCAGAAGTAAAATTGATTGAACAGTTGATTGAAGCCGGAGAAATTGAACTCACTCAACTGCATGAACTTAGTTTACTGGATGAGCAGCTCATCAAAATGGAAGATCCGACTCCTTCTCTGAGACTAGATGATCAGTTTCATTCTTTCCTGGCAAAGGAGAAGAGAAAGCAGCGCAAAGGAAATCTTTCATTTGTTATGCCGCATTGGAATGTTTTGCTTCCGCGATTGGCTTTTTCTTCCATCGTTTTGATTGCTGGATTTGTTGGTGGATATCTCTTCAACAAACCTTCTCAAAATTCGGAAGTGCATGAACTGACA
>JANOQK010000445.1:0-11664 GCA_031414855.1 Bacteroidia bacterium
TATAAACAATAGCAAAACAGAATTGTATAACTTGAAGGAAGATATAGGAGAACAAAGAGATGTTGCCGCACAATATCCTAAAAAAGTAAAATATCTTGAAAGCTTACTAGAAAAAGCCAGGGTAGATTCTAAAGAGTTTCCGATTAAGAAGTAAGCTGCTTCTGCTACCTTAGAATTTTTGTAAACCCAAAAACATAATTCAACATAGCTTCTATGAAAATCTATAAAACTAAAAAGTCAGCCATCATCTCTTATGAAGGGAAATTCTTTCTTACTTCAGAAAGTTGGGACAGCTTAATCAACCGAAACAAACTGCATGACTATCTGGTTGCCGAAACAAAAAAACTTACACCTAGCGACATTGCTGCAACCCTTATTGAAAAAGAGTTACTTCCCCCCATCGGCAACCAGGAAGTATGGGCGGCAGGTGTTACCTACTTTCGCAGCAAGGAAGCGCGCATGGATGAATCCAAAGAATCTGGTGGAGCAACCTTCTACGACAAAGTGTATGATGCCGATCGGCCGGAGCTTTTTTTTAAATCCACCCCAGAACGCGTGGTAGGTCATGGTGGATATGTTCACATTCGAAAAGATTCAACATGGAATGTGCCTGAGCCTGAACTCGCTTTATTTATTAACAGCGATGGAAATATTGAGGGGTATACGATTGGTAATGATATGAGTTCGCGCAGCATTGAAGGAGAAAACATGTTGTACCTGCCACAGGCTAAAATCTATTCGCGCAGCGCTGGGCTTGGTCCATGTTTGTATGTATCATCAGCACCGCTTCCTCAGACAACAACCATCACTATGGAAATTATCCGCAATGGCAAAGTCATGTATGCCGATAAAGTTCAAATTAGTCAGATGAAGCGCACGCATACCGAATTGGCAGAGTGGCTCTTTCGCGAATTAGATTTTCCTTCCGGTTGTTTTCTTATGACTGGCACTTGCCTTGTTCCTACTAATGACTTTACGCTTGCTGTAAAGGATGTTGTAAATATGACCATTGATGGTATAGGATTGCTCACCAATACTATTGAGGTAAAACCTGCCTAGGTTTATGAAACAGCTATTCCCGCTACTACTTATTCTGCTTTCGTGCCAAACAAAAATGAGCTCCATGCAAACTGAAACAAAATCGACCGATAGTCTACCTGGAACTTTTGCCTATGACCGTACTTTCCTTAGAAAGTACAAATCAGTAATTGAATTGAAAAGAGGGAATGCCGGATTATTGCTTGTGAAGGATTATCAAGCACGCGTGATGACAAGTACTGCTAATGGCGATGGCGGAAAAAGTTATGGCTGGATGAATTACGGTCTTATCCAATCAGGAGAATTAAAACCTCACATGAATGCGTTTGGTGGTGAAGATCGCTTTTGGCTCGGACCAGAAGGAGGTCAATATGCTCTGTATTTCAAAAAAGGAGATCCATTCGATTACGATCATTGGCAAACTCCAGCTTTGATTGATACGGATTCGTTTGAAGTGGTTAGCACAGATAGCACACAGGCCACTTTTAAGAAGTCTGGCATATTGACAAATTATTCAGGTTTTACATTTCAATTTAATATTGGCAGAAAGATTACTCTGTTGAGTGAATCCGGTATTGAAAAAGAATTTGGGATAGTAGCATCCAACTTAAAGGCTGTTGCCTTTCAAAGTGAAAACTCGATCACCAATACAGGAAACGAAAACTGGAATCAGAAAACCGGATTACTTTCCATTTGGATTCTTGGCATGTTCAACCCTTCTGATAAAACCATTATTATTCTGCCTCACAAAAGCACAGATGATAAAAGTGAAGTGACCGATAACTATTTCGGAACAATTCCTTCAGACAGGATTAAACGAACAGATCATTTCTTGTTGCTCAAAGGAGATGGGAATTATCGTGGCAAAGTGGGCGTTGCTCCTTCCATTACAAGTGACATCGTTGGAAGCTATGATTCGGATAAACATGTACTCACTCTTGTGAAATTTGATTTGGAAAGAGAAGGACTCTACGTGAACTCAAAGTGGGAGCACCAAACTGATCCATTTAGCGGTGATGCAGTAAATTCATATAACGATGGCCCGCAGGCAGACGGTAGTCAAATGGGTCCCTTTTACGAATTAGAAACTTCCTCATCTGCTAAAGAATTAAAGACAGGTGAAACGCTCACCCACCGCCATATTACATTGCACGTAGAAGGAGATGAAACATTGCTTAATCAAATAGCGGAAAAGAGGCTGGGGGTATCCCTCAAAGACTTATCATTTTAAGTCCACAATTATGTTTAAGTATTTTTATTAATCCTTAATATCTCAACTGATAAGACATCATTAATCCGTTCATAGTCCTTACGTTTTTGGGGAGCTCTTAAATATAATAAGAAAATGCTAGTCGACATTGTTGTGTAAATGGACTTTTCAGTAGTAAGTTACTATGCTACCTATTTACCATTTCTTTTTTCACACAATAGTGATATATTTAGTTGATGGAAAACACGGGGATATTCAACTCTTACTTTCTTCTTCGACTGATTATCAATACCGTTTCGATGATCATTTTGATTCGGTTTATCTATTTCAGCACCTATCAAAAAAGAGATTCTTTTTTCACATTCTTCTTACTCAACTTTATCGTCTTTCTGCTTGCCTACATGCTAGAGAAAACAAGCGGCTTCACCTCCATGGGAAGCGCTTTCGGTTTATTGGCAGCGTTTTCCCTGTTGCGCTTTCGTACAGAAACCATCACGATGAAAGACATGACCTACTTGTTTATCATCATGGCATTGGGGTTGCTAAATTCTGCCATGAAGGGATCTCACCTTGAGATTATTGCGCTTAACGTAATGATTATCGCGACTGTTTATGTGGTGGATGGAAACCGAATAATGCGGAATCAAAAATCCAAATCAATTGAATATCCTTCTGTTGAAAATATTCGTCCTGAAAAGCACCCTCTTCTTATTGCCGACTTGCGTGAACGAACCGGGCTTGATATTCGCAAGATCTCCATTGAACAAATTGACTTCACGAAAGAAAGGGCAGTAGTAAAAATATATTATTACTAGTGGGGGTGTGCTTACCCAAGAAATTCATCGCTTAGTCCTTCTCACCATGCTCTTATTTTCGAATGATGTAATAAAAAAATGCTTTATGATTTTCTTTGATTTTGCATATGAATAAACTGCATACAGCTGATTATATCGTTTTCCTGATCTATTTCATAATCGTTTCTACCTATGGGTTTTATATCTACTATAAAAAGAAAGCAACCAAAGTAGATTCCAAGGACTTTTTTTTGGCCGAAGGATCACTGACCTGGTGGGCCATTGGAGCGTCACTGATAGCATCAAATATTTCTGCAGAGCATTTTATTGGCATGTCAGGCTCAGGGTTTGCTTTGGGTCTAGCCATTTCAACTTATGAATGGATGGCGGCCGCGACTTTAATTATAGTGGCCGTATTTTTTATTCCACTGTATTTAAAGAATAAAATTTACACCATGCCTCAATTTCTTTCACAACGTTATAATGGCACAGTAAGTACAATCATGGCCATCTTCTGGTTGTTGGTATATATTTTTGTAAATCTCACATCCATTATTTATTTAGGTGCACTTGCCATTACTTCAATTTCAGGAATCAGTTTTGAAACCTGCATTGCCGGACTGGCAATATTTTCAATTATCGTGACCCTCGGTGGTATGAAAGTAATTGGATACACAGACGTGATACAAGTTGCTGTCCTCATTCTGGGCGGACTCGTCACTACCTATCTGGCACTTAATCTAGTCTCTGAGCATTTTGGTTATGGTCAAAATGCTTGGAAGGGACTTTTACTTATGCAGGAGAAGGCACCTTCGCATTTTCATATGATTTTTGATTCAACTCATCCTTACTACAAGGACTTACCCGGGCTTTCCGTTTTGATAGGCGGCATGCTGATTAACAACCTAAACTATTGGGGGTGCAATCAATACATCATTCAACGCGCACTTGGTGCCGATTTAAAAACTGCCCGCAGTGGAATACTCTTTGCGGCATTTTTAAAACTTCTCGTTCCGGTAATTGCAGTGCTGCCTGGTATTGCGGCTTATGTTCTTTATCAAAATGGATTGTTTCAAACTGAAATGATAGATAGTGCAGGTGGTCTAAAACCAGATCATGCCTATCCAACCTTATTAAACCTTCTTCCTTCGGGGTTAAAGGGATTAGCATTTGCAGCACTCACAGCCGCGATCGTTGCTTCCCTTGCGGGAAAGGCAAACAGCATTTCAACTATTTTCTCACTAGATATCTATAAAAAGTTCTTTAAAAAAGACGCAACTGAGCAACAACTTGTAAGCACCGGAAGATGGGCCGTGATCGTGTCAATGTTGCTTGCTTGCCTTGTAGCTCCAGCCTTGCGGTCGCTTGATCAAGCTTATCAATTCATTCAGGAATATGTAGGGTTCATTTCACCTGGGGTGTTGGCTATTTTCCTATTGGGGTTTTTTTGGAAGCGAGCAACATCTGCTTCAGCATTGGCGGCCGCCTTGATCACCATCCCGTTGTCGGCACTTCTAAAATTTTTACCTGTCTGGACAGATGGCTCATTTCCTGATTATCCATTTTTGGATAGAATGTCAATTGTGTTTGTCTTTCTAGTATTGCTAATGGTCATTATTAGCTTGCTGGATCGCAAAAGCAAGGATCAGAAAAAAGTAATTGAAGTTGACACCTCAATGTTTCGTTTCTCTTCAGGTTTTGCGGTTGGGTCAGTCGTTATTATCGGCATTTTGGTAGCCATTTACACCGTATTTTGGTAGCATCGCTCTGTGTTCTTTGTGGTTTAGCATTTAAAACAAACGTGCTGACACTAAAGTTTTTTTGTAAATTCGTGATTCAAAATTCTAATTTTTATGAACCCTTCCTTTTCAGAAAAAGAAATCAACCCGCTTCAAAGTATTGAACAATGGGAGGATGATGTTTTGCTTCGTTATCCTGAAGCCAACCAACCCGCTAAGGCAAAAGAAGAATTCAGGAATTATGAAGCTCCGGCTCGTGAGACTGTAAAAGAGTTTTACCGGCTAAATCATACTTACCAGTCGTATGATTTTGTGATGGAGAAGAAAAAAGAATTCTTAAAATTCAATCGCAAAGAAATGCCGGCATGGAAGGCGATGGAATTTCTCAACACATTGGTAGATGACTCTGATCCGGATATTGAATTGGATCAACTCCAACATTTATTACAAACTGGTGAAGCCATCCGAAGAGACGGTCATCCCGATTGGTTTGTATTGACAGGTTTCATTCACGATATGGGAAAAGTACTTTGTCTTTTTGGCGAACCGCAGTGGGCAGTAGTAGGCGATACATTTCCAGTTGGATGTAAATTCTCAGATAAAATTGTATATCCGGAATTCTTTGCCAATAATCCTGATGCGAACAATGTGCAATACAATACCAAGTATGGTATTTATTCTCACGGCTGTGGCCTCCGCAATGTAAACATGTCGTGGGGACATGATGAATATCTTTATCAGATCACAAAAGATTATTTGCCTGAACCTGCATTATACATGATCCGCTATCACTCCTTCTATGCACAACATCGCGAACACGCCTACGAACACCTGATGGATGATCACGACCGTGAAATGTTTGATTGGGTAAAGAAGTTTAATCCTTATGATTTGTATTCTAAAAATCCAATTGTCCCTAAAGTAGATGAGTTAAAACCTTACTACGAAGATTTGATTGCGAAGTATTTGCCGGCAACGGTGAAGTTGTAAGGAATTTTAAAAAGGCAAAATGCTTTTGCTATTCTTACCTTCCCAGGAGTTGTTCAAATCAAGAGCTTACAAGCAGCCATTCAAAAAATTCCAAAATATTGGAAAATCGTAAAGAGAAAACTTTATTGGATTTTTGAAGACCGACCAAAAAAGGACTCTTGTAATTCTACTATCAATTGCCTTTATTTAGCAATCAATTTTTGCTAGCTACCTAAACAAGATTCAATGCCCTCGATCCTTCCCGATTACGAATATGATATATTCGTAAGTTACCGTCATAATGATAATAAATACGATGGATGGGTTACGGAATTTGTTGAGAAACTTAGGCAAGAGCTTGACGCTACCATCAAGGATAGACTCACTATCTACTTCGATAGGAATCCACAGGAAGGTTTATTAGAAACCCATCAGGTGCACGAGTCTCTGAAAGGGAAGATTAAGTCGGTGATTTTCATACCTATTGTATCACAAACATACTGCGACACGAACTCATTTGCCTGGAAAGATGAATTTCTGACCTTCCTGGGCGAGGCTGATCGTGATAGTATAGGAAAGACTGTTCGCACAATTTCAGGAAATGTAATCAGTCGAGTACTACCGATAAAAATACATGAGATTGAGAGCGATGACCTTCGGTTGCTAGAGCGTGAGCTAGGTGGAATTATGCGTTCAATCGATTTCATTTATCAGGATGCTGGCGTCAACCGACCATTGCGCTCAAAAGATGATGATTTTTCTGGCGCACAAACCCGTCTCTTGTTTCGTAATCAGATTAATAAAGTTGCTAACTCCATTAAAGAGGTCATCGTAGGCATAAAATCAAACAACCGAGGGGAATCGAAACCAGTATCGGCTCATTCTCTTACCATCGATAGACCGATGGCCGCTTCAACTTTTACCACCTCGTTGCCAGCCGGCATCAAAGTTCATGTGATCGATCGCGCCAAGCCTTCTATTTTTCTGGCTTGGACGAGCAGTGAATTAAAAGCGCAACGAGAGGAAATGGCACTGGTTCTGCAAAAGGCAGGGTTTAGTGTACTGCCGTCCAATGACTGCCCTGCTGACGATGAAGAATTCAAAAATAAGGTAGAAGAAGATGTACAAAAGTGTTCTTGCTCACTCCATATATTAGGCAACGAATTTGGCAGGCGCTTTGAAATGGAAAATGAGACTTCCTTTCCTCAATATCAACTCAATGAAGTAAAGAAATTAGTTGAGCCAGCTTCTTCCGAATTCCAGTGCTTTATCTGGAACGTAAATAACCCAACAAAACCGGTAAATGCTTCACAGCAGGATTTTGTGCGCAGCATTCGCAATAACATTACCCGTAACATGATGTTCAGCAACAGCGCGGGCGCCATGCAATTAGTGGATGATATCCGAGTGGTGATGATGAAGGAAGAGGTAGCGTTGTTTGACAGCAAAGACACCGATATATTTTTCATCTTCAATCAGCAAGATGAGACGGATGCCGGCCGCATTACCGATCTGATCAGCGAATACTATCCGATCGAAACATTAAACATCATGCCCGATGGCGATGAATCCTATCGCGAAAAATCAGCGCAACAGATACCCAGAAGCAAATTAGCGGTGGTCTATTTCAAGTATGCCGCGGATTGGGCTATCCCGTTTGTTAAACAAATCTGGAAAGAGATTGGAGGTGCCTCATCACCTACACAAATTATGTTAGTAGGCGAAAACGATCCGGTAAGCAATGCCTCGCGCGTGTTCAAAGCCCCCAAAGTAGTGTCCAGCATTGTGTCCAAAGAAGAGGTGCCGGAGGAAGTGAAAAAGGTGTATGTAAAGGTAGTTCAACTCTAATTCGCTGGTTATGGAGGAAACTACTATTTGTCCTTACACAGGACTACGCCCGTTTACCGAGGACGAATCGCTCTATTTTAAAGGACGCGATGAACATATTGAGCAGGCTACCCGGCAGCTGGAGAAAAATAAATTCATCATGCTCACTGGGGCTTCGGGCGATGGCAAGTCGTCCCTTGTCTATGCAGGGATTATTCCCAATGCCAAAGCCGGATTTTTGCGTTCACAATTTTCGAATTGGGTAGTGGCCGACTTCCGCCCTGAGCGCAATCCCATGGGCAATTTAAGTCACGCCCTAGCAAAGCAACTGGGCATTGCCAATGAAAATACGGTCCGTACCGAATTGAGCCATGGCTTTTCTGCCCTTGTAGATGTATACAAAGCATCACCTTTGTACCTGGATACCGTAGAGGAGGACTTCAGCACGCTAGACGATCAACAAAAATCAAAACGCAAGCGCACTGCGGCCAACCTCATAATCATTGCCGATCAGTTTGAAGAATTTTTCACCAACCCAGAAAACTTCCACAAGGGAGTGCCCTCGCAAGAGGCGAGCCTGGTCACCAACCTTTTATTAGAAACCGCGCGCATTGCACTGGAAGAAAAACTTCCCATCCATGTGATCATCACCATGCGGTCGGATTTTATCGGACAGTGTGCTTCCTTCAGAGGATTGCCAGAGGCCATTGGATTCTCGCAGTTTTTCGTGCCGCGATTAAATCGCACGCAGCTGCAAGAGGTCATTGAAGAACCGGCTGCGCTTAGTGGAAACAAAATTTCGCGCAGACTAACCGAACGCCTCATCTACGACATGGTGGAAGGCACCGATCAACTTCCCATTTTACAACATGCATTGAACCAGATCTGGAAGATGGCCAATGAAGGGCGAAGTGAAATGGATTTGCTCCACTATGCCATGGTGGGCGGCATGAAAGGGACAGAGCTACAAGCGAAAGAAGCTGCCGATTTTGAAAAATGGTTCCGTGATCTTCCTGCTACTATTCAGGCTTGCTACCAGCAACCCGGTTTGCAAAATGTGCTGAACACCCACGCCAACAAGCTCAATAATTTTGCCTTGCTGAATAAGAACGTGAGCGAAGCCGATGCACAACAAATTATTGAAACAGCCTTTAAGTGCCTGACCAAAATTGACAACAGCCGGGCGGTGCGCAACCGGATGACGCTGGGTGAGATCACCGCCATCATCAACCAACCACATCTCGATGATAAAAAATTGGGCCAGGTGCTTTCCGTTTTTCGGGAACCGGGCAATACGCTGCTTCGACCTTTTGTGGACGAAGTGCCCGAGCTTTCGAAAGATTCTGTGTTGGACATTACGCACGAAAGCCTTATCCGAAACTGGGAAAACCTCAGCCAGTGGGCAAAAGATGAATTCAACAGCTACACCACCTACCTGGATTTCAGTCAGCAGATGAACCGCTGGGTGGACAGCGATAAGTCAAGTTCGTTTTTGCTATACATCGGGCCGCTCACCTTTTTTGAAAACTGGTTTGAAAAGATAAAACCAAACACAGAGTGGATTGCACGATACCTTGGCGAAGAGCTGGATCATGAACAGCGACAGGCAAAGGCAGATTCTATTTTGAGAAATGCGCAGGAGTTTTTGCAGCGCAGTGCACGCAAGCACCGGGTTACCCGTGCGGTGATGAAATACGGGCCACGCAAGATTGCAGCAGCATTAGCTTTGGTGGCCGCAGTGGGCTTGAGTTCTATTGCGTTTAAAACGTATATGGACAGGCGCAACGTAGCCGTTTTGGAAGATATCCGCCAACAAACTTTCAACCTGATCAATAACCCCAAACTCTATTTTGCCGATCGTGCGAAGTTGGTGAACGAGCAATTACGTTCGGATATCACCACGATTCCAGAAGTGATTGACAATGTCAAAGAGCCACTGGAAAAAATTGTGGTAGCAAATGGTATTGCTGCAGGCCTTGTCTTTGAAGGCCGCACAGAACCTGCCAAAGAAATAGCTCAGGCTATTGCTATCACTGACAGCTTGCTAAAAAAGTTTGAGCCGGACTTTAATGATGGCAAAAAGATTTCAAGTTATCTCAAAGAAGTAAATGAGTGGCGCACTACGTTGGGCTTGGCGTACTTCTATAATTCTGCAGAGCCTTACACGCGCCTGCAGCAGGAGAACGCCAAGCGCTCGGCACAAGCAGTGCTTACATTGCTAGAAAAAACGCCCTCCAATTTTGAGGATATTTTGAATTTTACGCATTGTTTAGAAACAGCCCTCAACTTCAATGCCTTTTCGAAAGAAGAGCTTGTGCAGGTCATCAACACACTTTCACCTTTTGAGCCAGGCACAAAGACGAAGTGGGTAACTGAACATTTTAAGCGCGACAAGTTGTTGATCCGCGGCTACCAGGGTTACGGATTTAATTTTAATGGATTGTATCAGGAACTTACGCTACTGTATGCGGCCGATGGTAGTGTGGCCAAAAGCTTGCAGGCCATAGACACGTTGTTAAAGTACAACGAGCCCTATTACCAGCGAGACTATACCAACATGTTGGACAATGCTGCCAACGTGGCTTCAGTTTTATACCGCACTCAACATGCTGATTTATTAGATGCTTTTGTGACCGGCTACTGCCAGCACAAGAAGATGACAGAGATAGAATTCTACCAACGCTTGCTGGGCCGGGCGCAGCCTTACAACTTAACACGTAATTCGAATTATCAGGTTAGTTTTCCTGAAGCACATAATCTGAACTTAATTTATGGAGATGGAAGTGAAATCACTTTCTTCTACAAAAAATTCCGCGAGGCAGTCAATAAAAGCGCTAACCCAAACGAACGGAATTTCTTATTGGCCTTATCCTTCAAAGATGAAGCGATTACAATCGCCCATAAGGCGGAAGTAGCCGGAAAAAAATATGACCGCGAAATTGTTACCAGGTTGTTTGACAAAGCCATCGAATATTATAACCAGGTTGCGGCTGCCTATTCGAGCGAGTCAATTGATCAAACAGTAGCTTCTTCTAGCGACCTGATCTCAGCACCCCGCAGCAAATTGTTTTTATTTCCAGATCTGATTTACCCGTTTGTGCCTCAAGGCGCGCGCGACTTCCACTGGAATTATATGTCCGTCAGCTTTATGGATTACCTGATTGACAAGAATCTATTTTCAATATTATTCAAACAGACGGCAGAATTAAAATTGATCGAAAGCTGGTTGATCGACTATCACTATCACACTTTGTGGGCAAACATGTTCATGCGCTCACATGCTGATTTCAATGTACTCGTTAAAATTGAACTTGCTCTTACTGAATTAAATGCAACTAGCCGTGTCGATCTAAATCTGCTGTATTTAAATCTCGGTTCTTATGCCATCGATCAAGGCAACCAACTCCTTGCGTTGCAATACTACTCTAAGTTGAAAATTGATAATTTCGGGAATCTGCTTCGCTTCAAAATTGCACCTGTTATCAGTAACGGTACATCTTTTCGACTAATGGGGAAGGTTTTTGCTTGCTATCTGCAAAATGATAAACCCGCAGAAGCGAAGCTCATTCTTGATTTCTTCAGGAAGCCCGCCAATCGTTCAAGCCTTTATGCCGAAACAGCAAGAGAGTTTTCAACAAAGGAACTAGACCCAACGCTTGTCACCGCATTGCTTGATTCCGCATCACTTGAAATGAATCGAGTAGAAAATTTAAATTCCGAACAACCGAACCGTTTTCGGATTGCGGTCGCTTTGCTCACCCAAGCGCCTACTGAAAATTCAATTCAGCAAGCAGGCGGCATCATCAAGAATCAAGCCCTGAAGCTGACTATTCAGCAACGTATGGCTCAGGCATTGGCCTATCGTGATGAACTCTTTAAGGCCACCGAGGTAAGACCTTCGAATCTTTCTGACGCGGATCAAATGGAATTTTTATGGAACATGGTGCGGGGATATGCCGAACGGATGCCAACTCCGCAACCTTGGCAAACCTATGAAGATATTTACGAGATATGGAAAAAATCAGATTTTACTCCGTACGTGGATGAATCGAATTAAGGAAACCTATAAGGTTTTTAAAACCTTATA
>JANOQK010000446.1:0-19155 GCA_031414855.1 Bacteroidia bacterium
GAGCAAACGAAGGAGATTCAGTATACACCTTTGATCGGGGCGAAAGATAATCCTGCGATAAATCTAAACAAGGAGATCATGGCAAAGTTTAAACCTGAGCTTACTAAATATTACTACAATCCAGTTAAGTACAAAACATATTTAGAACAACTTGGCATTCAATATCCAACTGTGCGACCCGATCAAAAAGAAGCAGTTCAGAAAGAGACAACAAAAAAATAGATCAATGTTCAATTAGGCAATGGTCGATTAACCAATTTAAAAATTGTATAGACAATAGTATACCAATCTGAATTGGCTAATTGACTAATTTAGCATTGAGAATTAAAAGAATCATGTTTACAGGCATTATAGAATCGGTTGGTAAAGTAGTGAGAATTGTAAGGGAGGGGACGAATTTTCATTTTCATATTGAAAGCTCGATTAGTCACGAACTAAAAATTGATCAGAGTGTCGCACATAATGGCGTTTGCCTGACGATAACAAAGCTCGATGGGAATGCATACTGGGTAACAGCCATTGATGAAACATTGCAGAAATCTAATCTTGGTAGTCTTCAGATTGGTGATTTGCTAAATCTGGAACGATGCATGATTGCCAATGGTCGCTTTGACGGACATATTGTTCAGGGCCATGTGGACCAGACAGCAATTTGTACATCCATAAAAGACGCAGCAGGTAGCTGGCTCTTTGATTTTGAATATGATCCGTCAATCGGGAATATTACTGTCGAAAAAGGATCAATATGTATCAATGGTGTTAGCCTCACCTGCTTCAATTCAAGGGCAAATGCATTTTCGGTCGCGATTATTCCTTACACATTTGATCACACAAATTTTCATCACTTGCGAGCCGGGGACAGCGTAAATCTTGAATTTGATATAGTAGGGAAATACATTAGAAAATTAATTGGAAAGTAACGGTTGCTCCAATTTAATTTCTAATTTCAAATTACAATAAACCTCTATTCTATGCTCGACCAGCTTATCAAACTCGTAGAACAAAATGCAGGAGATGCGATCATAAAAAATAAAGCAATCCCCGACCAGCAAAACTCTGCTGCCATTCAAATGGTGGCAAAACAAATATTCACTGCACTGCAAAATCAGGCATCACAAGGAAACCTGACACAAATAGCCGGACTGTTTCAAGGCGGCTCAAAAAACCTGGCTAGTAATCCGATTGTTTCACAGCTCGTAGCATCTGTTGCTAGTAGCGTGGCAACCAAGTTTGGAATTTCCCAACAAGCTGCCCAAGGTATGGCGTCAAGCCTTCTTCCTACGGTTATGAATCAACTGGTGACTAAGACGAATGACCCAAAAGATAGTTCATTTGATCTGACTAGTATTATGAAAGGTGTTTCGGGTAATAACAACCTTGATGTATCCAGTATTCTTAATCAGGTGGCGGGTGGCAAGCAAGGGTCGCTTGGTGGGCTTGGAAACATGCTAGGAGGAATGTTTGGGAAATAAATAATTTTGGACATGATTTCAAAACTCCATTAGACCACTTTTGGAGTTTTTCTTTTGTCTAGCTTATTCTTTATCCATCCAAAAAATTTAAAGCCTATAAATCCACAAATCAATCCTAGGCTTCCTCCGACAAGAATATCTCCTGGAAAATGAACACCCAGATAAATTCTGGTATAGGTCATTACGGCAGCCCAAATAAATATGATCCAGATCCATGTGTATTCCTTTCTAAAAAGAAGCCAAACAAAAATGGCCGTAGCGGAAGTATTCGCGGCATGGCCAGAGGCAAAGCCAAAAAGTCCTCCTTTATAACCTTCAACAAGATGCACCAGACCCTTCAGCGATGGATCTTGAGAGGGTCTTAACCTTTCAAAGAAGGGTTTCATTAAACTACTCGTTATCTGATCTGAAAGTAAGATGGCTAGCGCGGCACCTGCTAAAACTAGCCAGCCTTCGGCATTGTATTTTTTAAAAATGAAATAGATCAGAAGCAAATAGAGGGGGGTCCAAAATTGAGTCTTGGTAATCAGTAGCATGATGGGATCCATCGCATCCGCATGAAAGCCGTTTAAAAAAAGGAATAGTTTTTTATCCAGTTCTAGAATTTTATCCATTGCCTTAAAGTACAAATAGTGATCGTCCCTCTACATCCAAAGTTAGCTAAAAAGACCAGATGGAGTTTGTTGTTATATTGCAATCATGAATTGGAAACAAGCCCCTTCTACTATATTTATGGTAAAGCCTGCGAGTTTTACCTTTAACAGCGAAACAGCAAGTTCGAATACTTTTCAACAGCCCGTAACAGAACGCGCTGAAGTGGGGTTACTGGCCCAAAAGGAATTTGATGCAATGATTGAGCAGCTTCGCTCCAATCAAATCGATGTTCATATTTTCATCGATACTCCGTTACCCTTAAAGCCAGATGCACTTTTCCCTAATAACTGGATTTCCATTCATGAGTCGGGCCAGATCGTTCTCTATCCAATGCTTGCTCTAAACCGAAGACTTGAAAGGCGGGTGGATATTGTGGACTATTTTAAAACTCATTTTCATATTAAAGAAGTAATTGATTTTTCATCCCAAGAGGATCATGGAATTTTTATGGAAGGAACTGGCAGTGTTGTTTTTGACCATACCAACCTCTTGGCCTATGCCTGCCGTTCCCCAAGAACGGATACAATTTTGTTGGAAGAAATTTGTAATAAGCTCGGTTATAAGTCAATCGTCTTTGATGCGGTGGATGAATCTGGAATGCAAATTTATCACACGAACGTGATGATGTGTGTGGGAAGTAGATTTGTTGTCCTGTGCCTTGATTCGATTCTTAAAGAAGAAGATCAGGAGGAGCTGTTAAACAAATTCAAAGAAACAGGTCATCAGGTAATCGCCATTAGTTTTATACAGCTAAATTCTTTTGCCGGTAATATGCTTGAAGTTGAAAATGTGAAGGGCGAGACCTTTGTGATCATGTCCCGACAGGCATTGGATTCTCTTTTGCCAGGACAAGTCAGCGCTATTTCTAAATTCGCTACTATTATTCCCATAGCTATTCCTACCATTGAGAAATTTGGTGGGGGCAGCGTGAGGTGCATGATGGCAGGTGTTCATGCCAGGAGACAACTCCAATGAAGCAGTTGACAACCAAAAAATGGAGCATGATCGGTTTTTCATGCATTGCGGCCTCCTGAGCAACCTCGTTGACCTTTTATCTCATTTGATTTTTTAAGTAAGGGTAATTTCCTAATTTTTAAGAAAATATAGCTTTAGCCTTTATGGAACGTTTTGACCTTGTCGTAATTGGTGCCGGGCCATCCGGATATGCTGCTGCGATGCGTGCGCTCGATTTTAAGAAAAAAGTGATGCTGATTGAAAGAGGCAAAGTAGGAGGAGCTGGAGTCACCAACGGAGCCCTTTCCTCTAAGACCTGGTGGGAACTTTCTAGAGAAGCCTCCGCTTTCCGCAAAAGCCTGAAGCGTTACAACATACCTATACCAGCTTTCAGTTACAGGGAAATCCAAGCGGAGGTGCACAAGGCTGTAAATGACCGCAGGGACATGTTGGAAGAGCATATGCGGGAGTTGCATAAATCTCCCTATGCAAACTTGCTGGAATTCAAGATCGGAGAAGCGAAATTAGTGAGTCAGCACGAGATTGAAATTGTACATGGAGCCAAAAAGGAGATGGTTTATGCCGAAAACATTATTCTTGCCACAGGCAGCCGTCCAAGGAATTTACCTGAATTACCAATCGATGAAAAGATTGTAATGACAAGCGAAGGGATAGAGGAGATGGAGGATTTTCCGGATAGTATGGTGATTGTAGGGGCAGGGGTAATTGGCTGTGAATACGCCACTATTTTCAGTGGATTTGGTCGAACTAAAGTGCATTTGATTGACAAGGGTGATCGTATACTTCCCTTTGAAGATGAAGACGTTGTGCGCATTGTAGAGCGCAACATGGAAAATAATGGTGTTTTGGTACACAGGAACTCCCGGCTTATTGCCATGAAGATTGTCCATGGAAGGGTAGAGTACGAGCTCGAATACACCGATGGTAGCCGCGAGACTTTTAACGTAGAGAAGGCCCTTGTTTCTGTGGGGCGCGTTGCCAACCTGGAAGACCTGTGGGGTGATAAAGTAGGTATCAATATCACGAAGCGAGGTATCGACAACAATGACACACAAACAAATGTTTCAAATATTTATGCAGTAGGTGATTTGACAGCTGATATTTCTCTTGTGAACGTTGGCGAACTTGAGGGACGATATGCAGTGGAGAAAATTTTTGGGAAGCCTGATCGCAAGCTTGTTTATGAAAACATAAGCACGATCATGTTTCTGAATCCCGAAGTGGCAGGGGTTGGGCTAAATGAAACGCATGCAAAGGAAAAGGGAATTGATTATAAAGTAGTAACTCTGGAATATAGTACCATTCCACGCGCGATTGCAAAACGCAATACACAAGGCTTTATTAAATTGCTGGTAACGTGCGATGATCACATGAAGATATTGGGCATGAAGGTGGTGGGTAATCAAGCCAGCAGTGCTATCCAGGCTGTTGCTGTTTTAATTTCAATGGACAAAGGCATAGAAGAACTGGCAGAGTGCGTACATCCTCACCCCAGCATCACGGAAGGAATACAGGAATGCGTGCGTATGCTTATGGGTAAATCTCTCTTTAAACCAGCTGCCTTAAGCGGCCGATTGTCGTGCCGTAAGTATTCAAATGGCACATACGAGGATATTGTGTTTTAACCCTATAGAACCATGAAGATAATGGCAATTTTAAAATGGATGTGTCCACTTCTGATTATTACAGCAGGATGTTCCATTGATAAGCTTTATCAAATGAAACAAAATCATAAGGTGAATGGGTATGAGCAAATAAACTTTAACAAAATTGTGAAGCTTTATATGGCGAAGGACAAAACCAGCGTGGGAACTATTGAAGGTATCTATGCAGTTTCAAGTCTGGTTACAAAAAAAGGGAAGGGAATGCTCTCTTCAACTGAGAAAGAGAAGGTTACCGATCGCAAAGAGAATTATTCAGAAGTTGCCATTATTCAAGATAAAAATACCAGCGGACGCGAATATCTGGAGGTGCCTTTGGACAAAGACTATGTTCCATCAAACTCAGTGCGCGGTGAATTCACTGGTATGACTGAAGGGAACATTCTGGTCTATAAGCATTTTGAATCACGCGGACGAGTTGTTACCTATACGTTTACATACGATCAGGCTCGCGATATTCTCGAAGGTGTGCGAACAGAAAACGATGGCGCTTTCACGATTACTTACAAGCTTACCTACCTCAAACTTTTCCCCAAGAAATAATAGATGAAAGTGTTCTGAATTTTGGCAGGTAAAAAATAAGTACACAATATAAATTCCGATGTTGCGTCTATTCGGACAAATCTCATTGAATGCCCGCTAGAAAGACAGTTGTGATTACCGGTGCCAATTCGGGCATAGGCTTGGCTACAGCAAAAATATTAGCCATAAAAGGTTATAATATCGTTATCCTTTGCCGTGATAAAAGTAAAGGTGATCGAACAGTGGAAGACCTTCTGAAAATTAACTCTGCAATTCGTGTGGAAAACTTCTCGGTTGATCTATCGGATTTAAATGCCGTACAAAAAGTAGCACAGGATATTGTCAACAAGTATCCTGTCATTGATCGCCTCATCAACAATGCCGGTTATTATCCTGCTACAATTGAATTTATAGGCGACATTGAAAAGACATTCGTTGCCTCGCATCTGGGTCACATGCTCCTTACACTTTGCTTAATGCCTGCTCTTGATAAGTCTGTCGAAGCGAGGATTATCAATGTTTCATCCGGGCTTCATTCAATGGGTAGTTTTGATCGTTTCTTCATTCGAATGGAGAGTATCACCTCTGGACAGGCTTATGCTGATGCTAAACTTGCTAATGTACTTTTCACAAGGGCGCTCTCCAGGCATTTGCCACCTCACATAACCACATACTCGCTGCACCCGGGAGTGGTGCGGACGAATTTCGCTAAAGAAACAAGTGGAATATTTGGAGTACTTATCAGGCTTTTTAAGTTGTTCTTTATTAGCGCTGAACAAGGTGCTGCCACTAGCATTTATCTGACTGACATTAATAGTCAACTGATAAGGCCATTTGCGGGTTATTTTTTTACACGGAAGAAACCCAAAAAATTAAGTCATCGAGACCTTAGCGAGCAAAATGAGAACAGCCTTTGGAATAAAAGCTTGACGATTCTTGACCCTTATTTGAACATAAATAATCGGGCAGCCTACAATAGTTAAAGAAAACGGCTCGCCACCAAAAAGGGATAAATCTTGATAGGTTGGTATTTATGCCATTATATCATCATACTTTCTCCACCTCTTACGAATGGCTCAACTTTTGTTTATTTTTGATATATCAAGTTGGCTATGAAAACTAAAGTTCTTTACCTGTTTTTGCTGCTTGCTTTGGCAGCACATTTTTCCTACTCTCAATCCAAACCGAAGACTATTTTCAAGAAACCTCATTATAAAGAGGTTGATTTTGAGGATTTGATGCACCGCTACTTTGGTAAAGAAGCAGGCCCGCATAGCCGACTGGAAGGCATCTATTCAGTTTCTTGCGTGATTACAAAAACGAACAAAGCGTTCCTGACAGGTAAGCAAAAAGTAAAGGTGGTGGAACGAAAAGATAACTATGCACGAGTTGCTATTCTAAAGGATTGGCCTGACACGGACAGGGATTACATTGAAGTTTCATTAAGCTATCGTGCAACAAATAAGTATCCTATTGTGGGAGAGATGAGTACCATTGCTTTAGGTGAGGCTTATATCTATAAACACATTGAACCAGATGGTTCGATGTATGATTATTCAATGGCGGCAGGTTCTACCGATCTTATTGAAGGAGAGCATTCCGAAATGCACGGACGAAAGACGATCACCTACAAATTATCTTACATGAAGATTTACCCTAAGACGAAGAGGCAAGACATCGTTCTCGGTAATCAATAATCAATCTCGTTTACTTAAGTCTCCAACGGCTCCTCTCTTCTTGAGTGGCGGGGTGAGGAGATGAAAGAAGGATTTAAGTAAACGACATTGGATCAATAATAGACGCACACCTGATCTAATTTTTTTCGTAAAAGTTCTGGGACATAGGTTTCTTCGGCCTCATAGCCAACTGGTACAAGAAGAAAGGGTCTTTCATTTTCCGGCCGGTTTAATACCTTAGTTAAAAAATTCATGGGACTAGGTGTATGAGTCAAAGCTACTAACCCGGCATGATGAATAGCTGCTAGTAAGAAACCGCACGCAATTCCCACCGACTCATTTACATAGTAATTATTTCGCTTGCTTGCATCTGCAAGAAGATCATATGCTTTCTTGAATACGACAATAAGATATGGAGCAGTTTCCAGAAATTCTTTTTGCCAATCGGTTTGCAACGGCCTTAGATCATCAAGCCATTCTTCGCTCATTCTTCCATTGTAACTTTCCATCTCTTCTTTTTCGGCTGCCTTACGAATCTCCTGTTTTATTGTCGGGTCGCTCACTACACAAAATGTCCAAGGTTGCTTATGCGCTCCTGAGGGTGCAGTAGACGCGGCAAGGATAATGTTTTGTATGACTTCTAATGGCACCACCCGACTGGAGAAATCGCGAACAGTTCTCCGTTCATTCATCCATTTATAAAAGTCATTGCTGCGCTTCAGCGTTTCATCCTCGGAATATCCCTGATGATGATATTCAACGAAAGGAAACCCATTGATTATTTTGGTTTTATTCATGCCTCAAATTAGAGAGGCAAATTCATATTGTCAATACAGTTTTCCCAAAAGGATACCGGATGTAACCCAGCAGACAAATTTAACAATCGACTGCTTTCGGCTTTTTGCTTTCTGCTTTTGTCTTTCAGCTTATTACTTGATACTATTTCGCGTGTCGCTGTTTCAAAATGCCTTTCACGTCTTCAAATGAGTATCCCTTTGCAGTCAGCAGAACGAGGTAATGATACATCAGATCAGCGGCTTCATTCAGAAATAAATTTTTGTCATTGTCTTTGGCTTCAATAATAAGTTCAACCGCTTCTTCGCCTACCTTCTGCGCAATTTTATTAATTCCCGATTCAAATAGACTGGTGGTATAAGAACCTTCCTTTGGATTTTTCTTTCGCTCTTGTATGATCTTCTCTAAAAAAAACACTTCATTGCTTTCATTTTTTTCATTGAAGCATGTGTCGGCTCCGGTATGACACACAGGTCCTTTTGGAATTGCCTTGATGAGCAAGGTATCGTTGTCGCAGTCTTCAAGGATATCCATAACCTGGAGGTAGTTCCCAGAAGATTCACCTTTCGTCCACAGGCGTTTTTTACTTCGACTGTAAAATGTAACAAGTTTTTCCTGTTGCGTTTTTTGCAAAGCCTCTTCATTCATAAAACCCAGCATCAGCACTTTGGCTGTTTCAGCATCTTGCACAACACAGGGCACAAGGCCATTTAATTTAGAAAAGTTGAGATTCATGATGTGCTAATTAATTACGAATTGGGATGTTACGTTTTGTGAGGTAATCTTTTAAGTCTGGTATTTTAATTTCACCAAAGTGAAAAATGCTGGCGGCCAATGCGGCATCGGCTTTGCCAAGTAAGAAGGCATCCATGAAATGACCCATTGATCCTGCGCCTCCTGATGCAATGACAGGAATCTGAAGAAGTTCATGCAACTTGCTTAATGGGTCGATAGCGAATCCATTTTTTGTGCCGTCATGATCCATGCTTGTAAATAATATTTCTCCTGCGCCACGTTCTTGCCCTTCACGTGCCCAGCTAAAAAGTTTTTTGTCTGTAGGTCTTTTACCACCGTGGGTATGTACGATCCATTGATTGTCAATTTTTCGTGCATCAATGGCAAGTACAATGCATTGTGCGCCAAATGCATTTGAAAGTTCATCGATGAGTTCAGGTCTCTTTACAGCGGCTGAGTTCACGCTGACTTTATCTGCTCCTGCATCAAGCAATGGCGCAACGTCTTCCATGCTATTGATTCCGCCACCAACCGTGAACGGAATATTAATATGTCGCGCAATCTCTTTGACAAGCTGCGCAAATGTCTTACGCTTCTCATCTGTAGCTGAAATGTCTAAGAACACTAACTCATCGGCTCCTTCCTTGGCATATTGCGATGCGAGTTCAACAGGATCCCCAGCATCGCGTATGTTTATGAAGTTCACACCTTTTACAGTGCGGCCATCTTTAATGTCGAGGCAGGGAATGATGCGTTTAGTTAACACGATAGTAACGATTTATGAATTTAGATTTGAGATTTTTGAATTTTTGTAAAATAAATTGAAACTGTTAATGCCCATTAAATCTAAATTCTAAAACGATAAGTCTTAAATATTTTTTAATTCTTCTAATTTAATCCTGCCTTCATAAATAGCTTTCCCAATAATTACGCCATGAACTTTTATTTTCTTGAGTTCAACCAGGTCATTGATGGAGCTTACTCCACCGCTTGCAATTACCTTTAAGCCTTTAAAACGGACTATTAGTTTTTTATACAAATCAAAATTGGGTCCGGCTAGCATACCATCCGTATTGATGTCGGTGCAGGTCAAGTATTCAAGTCCTTCGTTCACAAATCTGTCCACCAGATCAAATAGGCGCAGACCAGTTGACTCCAACCAACCGTTAATTAATACATCTTCGTTTTTAATATCGGCACTAAGAACAAAATTTTCAGCGCCATACTTCTTCATCCATTCAATAAACTTTTCAGGTTCTTTTACCGCCAGACTGCCCACATTGATCTGACTTACTCCAAGGCCAATAAGGCGTTCTACTTCTTCTTCTGTTTTAACCCCTCCTCCAAAGTCGACATTCAAAGCAGTTTTTTCCTGGATTTCTTCAATCACCTTCCAGTTGACGACTTTTCCTTTTTTAGCGCCATCTAAATCCACCAGGTGCAAATATTCCAGATCTGCATTTTGAAACTCGAGGGCAACTTCAACAGGGTCATCGCGGTATATTTTCATTTGACCAAAATCGCCCTGTGTGAGGCGAACACAATTTCCGTCAACAATATCAATGGCTGGTATTATTTTCATTGGCTTCTATAGGGAATAGTGTTAGGTATTTGATTCATCACTGTCGAAAAAAACTTTTTAATACCTTCTCTCCAGCTTCAGCAGACTTTTCTGGGTGGAATTGTACCGCGTAAAAATTATCTTTTCTCATCGCTGCGCTAAATGGAACTATATAGTTGGTTTTTGCAGATGTATAACTATTGACTGGAACGTAATAACTGTGGACAAAATAAGTATTAAGATTCTCCAGAGAAGGGTCGAGCCAGCTATTAACCTCAATTAGCTGGTTCCATCCCATATGAGGGACTTTCATATCTACAGTGGGTTTGAATAACATAACGGTTTCGTCAAATATCCCCAAGCATTTCGTATTGTTTTCGTCTGAGTGTTTGCACAGCAATTGCATACCCAGGCAAATTCCCAACACAGGTTGCTTGAGTTTGACAATTAGCTGATCTAATTTTCTATCCTGCAAATACCTCATAGTCGTGCTGGCCTCACCTACACCTGGAAAGATTACTTTATCGGCAGACTTAATTTCTTCTGTGTTATCGGTAATCGAGAAGTCAATATTCAACCGTTCCAAAGCAAAAGACACTGATCGAATATTCCCCGCATTGTACTTAATTACCGCAACCTTCATTTGTACTTTTTGCTTTTGTCTTTTGTCTTATTATTTATGTCTTGCCTAAAGGGTTCCTTTTGTTGTCGGTAGTTGATCATTATTCTCATCTTTCCTTACCGCCATCTTTATTGCTTTAGCAAAAGCTTTAAAAATAGCCTCAATCTTGTGATGTTCATTAGTTCCTTCAGCCTTTATGTTAAGATTGCATTTTGAAGAATCTGAAAATGATTTAAAAAAATGGAAAAACATTTCCGTTGGCATTTCTCCGATTTTCTCTCGCTTGAAATTTGCTTCCCATACAATCCATGGGCGGCCACCAAAGTCAATCGCTACTTGAGCCAAACAATCGTCCATTGGTAGACAAAAGCCATAGCGCTCAATTCCGCGCTTGTCACCTAGGGCTGTTAAGATGGCTTCCCCCAGTGCTAGAGCAGTATCTTCAATCGTGTGGTGCTCATCAATGTGTAAGTCGCCTTTCACGGTTACTTGAAGATCAAGTAGCCCGTGGCGGGCAAGTTGATCCAGCATATGGTCGAAGAATCCAAGGCCTGTTTCAATTTTTGATTTTCCAGTTCCATTCAGATTGACAGAAATGTGTATGTCGGTTTCCTTCGTTGTTCGCCTAACCTGCGCCATGCGCTTGGGAAGTGTGGTCTCGTATATGTCTTTCCAGGAAGAAACGATTTCGCAAATTGAATCTAAGCCATTGGCCGAAATCTTATCACGAAAGCTTCCATCATTTAATAAAATACCTTTTGCTCCAAGATTCTTAGCAAGTTCAATATCAGTTACACGATCACCAATAACGAATGAATTTTTAAGATCATACTCCGATTCGAAATAGGAGGTAAGCATTCCTGTTCCAGGTTTTCTGGTTGGCTTTTTCTCGGCAGGAAGAGAGCGATCGATATGAATAGCAGCGAAATGAATTCCTTCGCCTTCAAGAGTCTTGATCATTTTGGTTTGAACAGGCCAAAAGGTTTCTTCAGGGAAGCTGGTAGACCCAAGCCCATCCTGATTAGTTACCATGACTAGTTCATAATCATTGGCTTTGGCAATTTTTGAAAGCCAGGTAAAAACTCCGGGAATATATTCAAGTTTTTCGAGGCTATCAATTTGTGGATCATCCGCTGGTTCAAAAATCAAGGTGCCATCCCGATCTATAAAAAGTACTTTTTTCATTCCTTCTTTAATTCGTCCAGTAAAACTTTATTTTCAGATGGAGTGCCCACAGTTATTCTAAGACAATTGTCGCACAATACTACACTAGAACGATCTCTTGTTATAATTCCTTTTGTTACGAGTGTATTATAAGTTGCTTTTGCATCCTTGACTTTCGTCAACAGGAAGTTTGCATCGGAGGGATAAACCTTTTCAACGATCCTGAGTTTAATCAATTGTACTCTGAGAATCTCCCGTTCTGTCTTGATTTCATTTACCCACTTATTTTTTTGTTCGATTCCCTTAAGGGATTCCAACGCAACGTTTTGAGTGAGGATGCTTATGTTATATGGTGGCTTAATCTTGTTCAAGATGTTAATTACTTCCTTGTTTGAGAAACACATTCCTAATCTGATGGCTGCAAGCCCCCAAGCCTTAGACAAAGTTTGCAGTATGACCAGGTTGTGATAGGTATTCAGTAAGGGGACGAACCCAGCATAATCCGTGAAATCAATGTACGCCTCGTCCACAATGACAAGTCCCGGGAATGTTTTTAGCAATGATTCGATTTTGTCTTTGCTTAATAGATTTCCAGATGGATTATTAGGGCTGCACAGAAAGAGAAGTTTAGTCTTTGTGTTCCATGCTTTTTCTGTCAAGATAAGATCAATGTCAAAGTCTGGAGTAAGATTTATTGTTTTGATTTCAACAGCGTTAATCTCAGCACTTACCGTGTACATCCCATAAGTCGGTTGAGGAATGAGAATATTATCTATACCCGGCTCGCAGAAAGCACGTATCAATAAATCGATCGGCTCATCACTTCCGTTACCGAGAAAGATTTGTTGCATATGGACTCCCTTTATCTGAGCAATTCTTTCTTTCAATTTTGACTGATGTGGATCAGGATAGCGATTATATGGCGAGGGGTTGGGGTTTTCATTCGCGTCAAGGTAAACAGAAGCATTTCCCTTAAAATCATCACGAGCCGATGAATAGGGCTTTAGCCTCAATACATTTTTCCTCACCAGAGAATTTATATCGATTGACATCTCGTTAATTCTTAATTCTAACTCTCACCGCCTCGGCATGCCCACTCAATTGTTCAGCTTCAGCCATGGTCTCAACAACGGGCCCTAGTAAACTAATTCCTTCTTTGCTGATTTTTTGATACGTAATGTATTTCAGAAAACTCTCAAGCGAGACTCCTGAATATGCTTTTGCGAAACCATTTGTTGGCAACGTGTGGTTTGTGCCAGAAGCATAATCACCAGCCGACTCAGGCGAATACGGACCAATAAAGATCGAGCCCGCGTTTACAATTTTGTCGGATAATGTATCACAGTCACTTGTGTTGACAATCAAATGTTCCGGAGCGTATTCATTAGCAAATGAAATTATATCATCATTCGAGTTGATAACTATTGCTAAACTATTTTGCAACGCTTCTTTTGCAATCTCTTTCCTCGGAAGCTTTTCTACCTGTTTGTCAATTTCTGCTACTACCTTTTTTACAAACGTTTCACTTGATGTAACCAAGACGACTTGGCTATCCGTCCCATGCTCCGCCTGTGATAATAGATCAGCGGCAACAAAAACTGGGTTCGCCTGATCGTCCGCAATTACCATTACTTCAGAAGGACCAGCTGGCATATCGATTGCAACCCCCTCTTGGTTGACGATTTGCTTTGCTTTGGTTACGTATTGATTTCCAGGTCCAAATATTTTACTGACAGATGGAATGGAGTCTGTGCCATATGCTAATGCAGCGATGGCTTGGGCTCCACCCACTTTAAATATTTTTTGGATACCAACAAGTTGAGCTGCAAAAAGTATAGCAGCATTGATTTGGCCATCTTTACCAGGAGGTGAGCATAAGATGACTTCTTTGCACCCCGCAATCCTGGATGGAATGCCGAGCATAAGCACAGTTGAGAAAAGAGGAGCGGAACCACCTGGGATATAAATCCCAATCTTTTCAATGGGCACACCTTTTCTCCAGCACACAACACCGGGCATTGTTTCAATTGGGGTGACTTCTCTCTTTTGGGCAATGTGAAACTTCTCAATATTTCTAGCAGCAGCACGAATTGCTTCTTTGAGATTTTCTGGAACTGAGTTTACAGCTTTCACAATCTCGTCTTCAGTTACTTCCAGATTAGTAAGGCTGACTTTATCATATTGCGCAGTAATTTCTTTCAACGCCAGATCACCAGAGTTTTTAACTCGGACCAATATATTCCTTACAGCACTTTCCAAAAAGTCGAGTTCCATCTGTGGTCGCTGACATAGTGATTTCCATTGCTCTCTCGAAGGATTAGTAATTATTTTCATATGCCCTTATGCAATCATTTTTTCAATCGGAATAACAAGAATACCCTCAGCGCCAAATGATTTAAGTAAATCAATCTTCTCCCAGAAATCATTTTCATTGACGACAGAATGAAGTGACGACCATCCGGACTTTGCTAACGGCATGATGGTGGGACTATTCATACCGGGGATCATGCTGATAATTTTAGGAATGGCTTCATTCGGACAATTCAAAAGGATATATTTATTGTTCTTTGCGGATTTAACGGCTTCAATCCTAAATAAGAGTTTGTCGAGAATCTCTTTCTTCTCGGTGGAAAGGTTATCATTTGAAATGATCACAGCCTCCGATTGCATGACCACTTCCACTTCTTTTAAGCCATTGCTTAAGAGTGTACTTCCCGTGCTTACGATATCACAAATGGCATCAGCTAGTCCTATTCCGGGAGCTATTTCAACCGAACCACTAATCTCATGAATGCCTGCTTTGATTTTGTTTTTATCCAAAAAAGCTTGAACAATAACTGGGTAAGAAGTAGCAATGTTTTTGCCCTCAAGAAATTTGGACCCGGTATAGTTTTCGGACCTTGGAACAGCTATGGATAAACGACACTTTGCAAAACCAAGTCGCCTTATAAGCGTGTTCTTCTTTTCTTTTTCAATAAAGACGTTTTCACCAACAATGCCTACATCAGCCACATGATCCTCAACATATTGTGGAATATCATCATCGCGAAGAAAAAGAACTTCAACCGGGAAATTTCCTGCCTGCGCTTTCAATTGATCCTTGCCATTGCTGAAAGACAATCCTGTTTCCTTAAGCAGAGCGATTGATTCCTCTTGAAGGCGACCTGATTTTTGAATAGCAATGCGTAAAAGTGTTTCTCTCATAATATTGTACTTACTAAATTCTAATCACATTCTCCTTCTCTTCATTTAGAGAGGGGTTAGGCCTGTCTGCCAAAGCTTCAGCGTAGGCAGAGGTTAGGCCTGTCTGCCAAAGCTTCAGCGTAGGCAGATAATAAAAAAGGCTTACCAAGTTTGGCAAGCCTTTCATAATTTCTTTAGAAAATTAATCAAAACATAGACTTGCCAGTCATGTGGTGTGCATGATGATGGTGGCCATGAATGTTTTGAGTTGTTTCCATTTATTAATTACGTCTCAAAGAAAGGAATTCATTTCTTGTAAACAAAATTTATGAGGTTAAAATCGTTGTCGAAATCCAAAGCTAATGAGTGTTTGGTTACTTTTCGTTTTTTCCATCTGAAGATTAAGCGATCCCCTCGAGGCAATTGAAATATTGTAAATGTCAATGGCTTTGCCCATTCTGCTTTGAGAGATTGCATTAAAGGCAATATCGCCTGCAACCCCTGCAAGCAATAAATAGGTAAACGTTTCACCGCTTTGTTGAGACCCATTCAGGTTGGTAAAAAGGAAGATGACAGATGGAAGATAGGCAAATCCTCTAAGGTTTTGGAAAGTTTTATAGCTCTTGAAGTAACGATTTACTTCTTTATTGTCAATTCCTTCCAGGGGTATTTGAAGAGAATAAGCGCTGTTTACTTTTGTTGTCCCATAGAAATATTTCCAGCCTTCTTTATAAATAGGTTGCAGTGGTATGGACTTTGTAAATTGCGCCTCTGCAACGCCACTTGAGAAAAGTAGAACAAAGAGCATGGGAAATGGTTTCAGAAATGCGGCCATAGTTTAAAGGTGAATGAAAATTATGAAGAATTGTCTGATAGCTGTAGTAACGATAGCATTTTTAGTTTCTTGTGCCGAATCCAAGGAAACAAAGCTTCAACGATTTCTGTTGAAGGGAAATTTGATGGTTCAGGAAAACGATGAGAATCAGGCAGTAACCTATTATAATGAGGCACTGAAATTGGATCCTTGTTTTGCCGATGCGTTAAATAATATTGGTACCGTGTATTTCCGACAGAAAAAATATGATGTGGCTCTCGAAAATTATGAGAAGGCTATCTCTTGCAAAGGGGATTTCTTGAACGCTTATTTTAACAGAGCCAATACCTATTATGAACTGAAAGAATACTTCCGTGCCTTAAAAGACATGGATCGTGTGATAAAGGCCAAACCGGATACCGCAATTGCTTATTTCACACGGGGCCTGATTTTCACCAAACTTCGCGACTTTCCCGCTGCCTTGGAGGGCTTTGACAAAGCCATTCAACTTGATTCAAAGAAGGTGGAGTATTTTGTGAATAGGGCAACTGTTAAGTTTTACATGAAAGAATTTGAAGCATCAAAAACTGATTTGATGAAAGCGAAAGATCTGGATCCTAATGAAGCGAATATTTACAACACCGAATCATTGGTGGAGGTTGAACTAAAGAATTATTCAATTGCCATGGATCTCGTGAACAAGGCTATTTCATTGGCACCTTCAGAGCCTTACTTTGTAAATAACAGGGGGTTTATTTATTTGAGTTTGGGGGAATTGGAAAAAGCTGAAGTGGATATTAATAAAGGAATTGGACTTGATCCATACAATGGTTGGGCTTATCGCAATAAAGGAATATACTATTTCATGGAAAATGATTTTGTATCAGCCGAACGGCTCCTAAAACAGGCATTGGATATGGACCCCTTCATTGATAAGATTCATTTTTATCTGGGTATGGCCTATTTGAAGAATGGAAAACAAGGTCCAGCTTGTGAGCAATTTGATGTGTCTGAAGAGCTCGGTGACAAGATGCTGACGGCTGAGTTAATTAAGAGATGTAAATAGTTACCGGTTCCAAGACCCTAGTTTCAGGTACTCGAAATCAAAACACTAAAATTTGACCTGCAACTTGAAAAATGGTACCGGGAACTTATAAGTAGTAAATGAAATTTGACTATAACTTATTAGCAGATCGCCTTAAACAACCTTTGCCAGGTCCTATTGCACATGAGCCGCTCCGAGCTGTCTCTATAGGGACCATTAAGCCAAAGTTTGAACACAAACTTCCGCCACGGCCAGGAAGTGTTCTTATCTTATTGTACCAAGATGGTGATCAGATTAAATTCCCATTAACCATACGACCTGACTATTTAGGAGCCCATGGTGGACAGATTAGTTTCCCTGGTGGAAAAGCAGAAGAGGGGGAGGATGCTATTGAAACTGCCTTACGTGAGGCGGAGGAAGAGATTGGAATTAAACGCAACGAAATAAAGGTGATAGGCAGCCTCTCTGAGTTTTTTGTTGTCCCCAGCAATTTCCTCGTTAAACCGATTGTTGCATTTGCGGAAACCAAGCCGGCATTTGTGGCGGATCCTATTGAAGTGGTAAGAATAATTGAAGGAAGCTTAGAAGATATTATGAGAGAAGATGCAGTCCTAACCAAAGAAATATTGGCTGCTAAACTTTATTCGATGATGGCGCCACACTTTGAAATTGAGGGAGAAATTGTGTGGGGAGCAACCGCTATGATGTTGAATGAATTTAGGTTGGTGATCAGATCAATGGGACTTGGGTATTAGGCATTGGTCAAACCTTTACAATTTTAGCTTATTAGGATCTTGGTAAGTATTCCAAAACGTCAATAAATCGATGTGCTTGTCATCAATGATTTTGAAATAAAGAATTACCCGTTCGTGCACAACGCATTTATAAACGCTGTCATGCTTACGGTGCAAGGAATATATTTCCGGATTGACTTTGAGCTGTGTAAGGATCTCTTCCATCCGATCTAAAAAATTATTGATTACTTGGTTATCCCATTCCTTGGATAGGTATTCCAGATTTTGATTGAAAGTCTTTTTAGCTTCTGACGTCCATTGCAAAGAATGACTCATGCCTTATATCTGGCTCTGATTTCTTTCATAAAATCTTCATGTGGAGTCACTTCTCCAAGCCCTGATTGCTTCAAGCCCCGTTCAATAGAGGCTTCTAAAGCCTCATCTGCAGCTGTCTGTTTGCTTATTCCAAAATCTAATAGGTTCTTAACCGCACGTATCAACGAAAGATCATAGACCTTTTCAAATCGCTTAATAACCTCCGCTTTTTCGGCTCCAATATCCATATGTTTTGGATTGATTTTCTAGTTTGAAAATAAGCGGACTGGGGCAATGGTCCAATCACCAATGCCCCAGTCCTAATGCCTGATCTACTTCTTTCTTTTCGCTACTTTCTTGGCTGGTCTTTTCACAACCTTTTTCTTTGCCACCTTCTTAAAGGATTTCTTAACCGCCTTCTTCACTACTTTCTTCTTTGAGGCTTTCACCACCTTCTTGTTGAGGGCCTTTTTCACTGCTTTCTTGGCAGCTTTCTTGACAACTTTTTTAGCTACTGGTTTTGCTTTCTTCTTGGCAGCATCATCAGACCCCATCTTATTCAAAGCCGAACCAGCCTTAAACCATTCAATTTGACTAGCGTTATAGGTGTGGTTAACGGTGATGTATTCTTTAGTACCATCGCTGTGGTTCAATGCCAAAGTCAATGGTTTCTCAGGTGAGAATAAGGTTAATCCAATAATATCAATACTGTCATCTTCTTTGATCTTATTGTAATCTTCTTTGTTGGCGAAAGTCAAGCCAAGCATTCCTTGCTTTTTCAAATTAGTTTCATGAATACGAGCGAATGATTTTACCAGAATAGCACGAACACCAAGGAAGCGTGGCTCCATCGCTGCGTGCTCTCGTGAAGAACCTTCACCATAGTTCTCATCACCGACTACAATTGATCCTAAGCCTTTTGCCTTATACGCACGTTGTACTTTTGGGACTTCATCATATTCTCCAGTAACTCCATTCTTTACACTGTTGATCTTCTCATTGAAGAAGTTTGTAGCACCAATCAACAGGTTATTAGAGATGTTATCCAGATGGCCACGGTACTTCAGCCACTTACCAGCCATTGAGATATGATCTGTAGTACACTTTCCTTTGGCTTTGATCAATAGACTCAACCCTTTAAGGTCTGTGCCTTCCCAAGCTTTAAATGGGGCAAGAAGTTGAAGACGATCAGAAGATGGACTAACGCTAACTTGAACTTTACTACCA
>JANOQK010000447.1:0-3228 GCA_031414855.1 Bacteroidia bacterium
TCGCATTGGGTTGGCCTACATGTTTGCGAACATCATTTATTTATACACTACTCAACGAGGTCAAATTATCTGGTTGTGTCAGTTGCTGATCGGATATTGGTTTTTATTGATGTTCAACTCGGCACCCGGTTATCCGATGGGAGATTTAACTATGGAAGGGAATTTTGTTTCTTATCTCGATCGTTCCATACTTCCAGGCAAACTCTATTTGGGTATTCATGATCCGGAAGGTTTGGTATCCACTATTCCTGCAATCGGCACGGCTCTTTTAGGAATCAGCGCAGGCAATTTGCTAAAAAATTCTGCACGAACTATGGAACGTAAAGCATTACAGTTGTTCGCTGCCGGGGCACTATTGCTTACACTTGCTCCGATTTGGAATCTTGTTTTACCTTATAATAAAAATCTCTGGACCAGTTCATTTGTTTTACTGGTAGGCGGATGGAGTTTTATTTTGCTGGCTGTCTTCTACTACATCATTGACGTAAAGGGCTACAAGCGCTGGGCTTTTTTCTTCACCATCATTGGCATGAATTCTATTTTGATATATATGTCGGATACGTTCATCAACTGGCGTTACACCACAACCGCTATTTTTCAATGGCTGGGTCAGTGGGTTGGCGATCCTGTCAACCTGGTGGTGATGGCCATTTGCTATGTTATGGTCAAGTGGACGTTTTTGTACTTTATGTACAGGAAGGATGTGTTTTTAAGAGTTTAGTAATATCTTATATATACGTGTTAGCAACAAGTTTTGAGGCTGTCTCGTCTTATAATCCTATATATGAACCTACAAAATATATTTATAGATAGATCGTTATTTGGATAATTGGACTTAAAACATTTACCGTTATGAAAAAAATAATATGGATTATTGTTTCAACATTAATCGTTGGGACTATAAATGCCCAAGAAAAGGATGCAAATAATCAAATTAAATTATTCCAAAAACTAGTGCTAGATGTTGGAGCTACTCCACTAAGTACATCATTTGGAGATAATCCTCAGTTGACCTCATATAATTTTTCAATTGGTTATCAAATCATTGAACGATTAGATGTAAGGTTGAATTTAGATGTATTGAATAATTTTGAAAAAAGCAAAGTCAATAGTAGTGCATACAATTATGAAAGACTTTTGGGAATGTCTTTAGGTTTAGGTTGTACAGCTTTAAAAGGGAAGAGTGATACTTTTATTAAAAATACTAGACTCGGATTTGTTGGAAAATTTGGTGCTGGAATAAATCCTGATTCCAGTGAACAGGAATCTCTTTTTTTTGATATTGCAGCAAGAGCTTATTTAGGTAATATTCCATATATTGGATTCGGGATAAATCATCAAATTACAGATATTTTTAATGGCTCAGATTTCACAAGTTTATATTTTACATTTGGTATTGATTTTTAAGAATGTAAACTCTGTTGCTAACAAAATGCATGTGCCATAGTGTTGGTTCAGTGTTGCATTATATTTTTAGTTCCCTGCGTTTTATACATCACCATTTTCTACCCAATCTTAATCTTCCGCTTATACCCACCTGACAATTCGTTAAACGGAAGTTCAACGACCAACTCATTCTCTTCGTACGTAGCCTTGACCTTGCTCACATCTACAAAATAAGGGATCGGTTGATTGTACACCACCTGAGGCATCTGCATCATTTTGCCGTTGGAAGAAATAGGAATGCGATAAAAAACAGACAGTTGATTATCAATCACCTCCACCTGCAAGGCATTCTTATTCACACCCGGCACACGAACACGCACTTCCCGACCCTCGGTGTCTTCCGTCATAGAAAGAAATGGTTCACTCACTCCACCTTGTATGGTGTTTAACACATCAATTGATGTAACTATATCTTTGAATTTTAATTTCATATCTCTAGTTGCCCACCTCGCGACAGGCGTTTTTGTTTTCAACATGAATCAATACGTATACCAGTAAAATTATCAGTCAAAAAGACGTAAGAAAGGCCAGCTATTTTTTTCGGTGTCGGGAACTTTTTTGGTTTTCGGAAATATTGTCGGTTCTGGAGTTCGTCAACGTTTAACGAAGTTTAGTATCTTACTTTTTTCATACTCATATGTACGTTTACCTGCAAAACCAAATCATTCCAGCTGAAAAAGCACTCCTTCACATTAGCGATCTCTCCATCCAACGTGGCTACGGCATTTTTGATTTTTTCAAAATAAAAGATGGGCACGGTTTCTTTCTTGATGATTACTTAAAACGATTTTACAATTCTGCCCAAACCATGCACTTGAAAGTGCCTCATCAGACAGATGAATTAAAATCAATAATCAATCAGCTCATCAAAAAAAATAACATAGCAGAATCTGGAATAAAAATGATTCTTACCGGTGGATACTCAGAAGATGGCTATCAACCCGCAGATCCAAACCTGATCATTACCCAACATCCGCTTACGCTGCCGGGTAAAGAGCAAATTGAAAAAGGCGTTAAGATAATTACATATGATTACGTGCGCGATTTGCCTGCCGCAAAGACCATTAACTATTCCATGGGCATCTGGCTGATCGATACAATAAAGAAAGAGAAAGCCTATGATGTATTGTATCATAAGGATAATATAGTGTCAGAATTTCCGCGATGCAATTTCTTTATTGTTAAAAAAGACAACACCGTTGTTACACCTGCCAATAATATTCTGCGTGGCATTACGCGAAAGAATATTTTGAAACTTGCAGCGCACAGATATGCCTCCTCTGAAGAACCCATAACATTGGAGGATATCTATCAAGCGAAAGAGGCTTTTCTAACCAGTACCACTAAACGAATTGTTCCGATTGTGCAAATCAATGACACGTTGATCGGTGACGGAAAGCCCGGATCCATGAGTCTATCTTTGCTGGATGACCTGATAGCATTGGAACAAGACGATATGGACGCAAGAAAATAATATGTCAATTGAGACAAAAAGTATATTTTTGCACCCGCAATGAAAAAAATACTAGAATATAGAAAGCTATTAGGTGTTGAAAAGACAGCCGAATTAAAAGATTTGAAGGTTATATACCGCAATTTCATGAAGGATTGGCACCCTGATAAATTTCAGGATAACCACGAAGCCAAGACGGAAGCAGAAGAAAAAAGTAAAAGTTTTATTGAAGCATATCACTTTCTGGTCAGTATTGCACCTGAAACTCGCGCTCAGCAATTGGAGCAATACACGGAAGTAATTTCTTCCTCAAAAATGGTTGACTTTCA
>JANOQK010000448.1:0-7621 GCA_031414855.1 Bacteroidia bacterium
GTTTCCTCCCTGGATTTTCTAAGAATCAAACCATGACTTGGGAATTTTGCGCGCGCTGCAAATTCCTCTAATTGGATCTTCTCGTTAATTTCCTCACTCGCAAAATTGGTCTCAACACTAAGGTCACGGGCAATTAATTCAATATTATTCTTCTTATCCATGAATAGAAGTAGTTCCTCGTCCGCAGGCACAAAGAAAAGGGACGGATGCGCACCGAAAGAACCTTCACTCGCAATCGCTAAATCGACATCACACAATTCCATCGCCAGTAAACATTTCTTTCGAGCTGTGGTGATAGGATCATCCGTTCTCTCCACTTCTCCTGTAAACGTTCCTAAACGATCTGTGTCGAGTGCTTCTGAAACAATACACTTTACGCCCAGCGCCTTCTCTGCTATTGGCGCTATGACTTCTTCTTTTTTGTGCTTCGTTGCGATGATTAGGCTTCTACCTTTGAACATTGTCAAGTTTATCCAATACCCTTACAAAAAATGATCGGTGCGAACTACCTGTACAGGATGATAAAAGGCGATCATGGCATAGCGTTCAAAGTACTTGCGTTGAAGGTGTCCCAGTATTTTCTTGCAGCTATCCTCCGACACAATGGTTTCTATCTTTATATTTTCACCTTCCCATTGATTGTCTCTTAACCCATGAAGTCCTTTTCCAGAAACAGCAGAAGAGGTATAACCCTTGGCTCCCATCTCTACTATTTCCTTTTCAATAGAAGGAGCAAGCGCTTCCTCAGCAATGATTGTTAGTAAATTAAGATTGTTCATATGGTCGATCAGTTAATGTGGTAAATCAGTTTTGCTATTTCATGGTAAAGTGGCAACCCCAGCATGATATTGAATGGAAATGTGATGGCTAAGGCAGAAGTAAGGTAGTAGGAAGGATTTGCTTCTGGCAATGCTACACGGCAAGCTGCGGGTGCTGCAATATAGGATGCACTGGATGCTAACACTCCCAAGATGGTTGCCCCTCCTAAACTTAAGCCTGCTAATTGACCGAGATAAATTCCAAGTATCGCATGAAGTATTGGAAAGAGAATCCCAAATCCAATTAGGAATAGTCCACCTTTTTTTAGGTCTGATAGTTTTCGGCCTGCCACTAAACCGGCTTCCAAAAGGAACAGAGTCAACACTCCTTTGAAGGGAACGTCAAAGAGTGGCGCCACTTGATCCCAGCCGCTATCACCCACTAAAAATCCGATCACCAAAAATCCTATTAATAGCAGACTACTTTTACCGGCTAGCAATTCACGCGCAACTTCCTTAAGAGGCACTTGCTTTTCACCAGTAATGGACGGTGCATTTATTCGAGCCAATGATATCCCAATGAGTATGGCTGGAATCTCCATCATAGCAAGCATACTCGGCATAAACCCTTCGTATGTAATCTTTAATGTTTCATGAAAGGCCAATGCCGCACTAAATGTTACAGCGGATACAGAGCCATAATGGGCAGCGAGGGCGGCCGCGTTGGGCACATCAAACTTTCCTGCTTTTCGCATGAGCCAGTAAGTCCACAAAGGAATGGTGCAACACAAACCGACAGCAGCAAGAGAAGGTTGCCAAACTTCAGAAAAAGCGGCCACTGATAATTTATGACCTCCTTTAATACCAATGGCTATCAACAAATAAATCGTCAGCGATTGATACAACGAATCCGGAAATTTCAAATCGCTCTTGACACGAGATGCAATGATTCCGAGCAGGAAGGCAAGCACCATTGGAGACAAGATACTAGTTAGCATGGATAAATTAGATTAGGTCTTGTTAGTCAAAAAATTCAATTTCTCCGGAATTGAGATCATATAGAGCTCCAATTATTTTGATAGATCCTTCTCGCACACGCTTAGCTAACACAGGTTCAAGACCTTTGAGTTGCTCCACTTGCATCAGAATGTTTTCCCGAATGGCTGCATCTAACAAGGAAGTTGGATTATTTCTTCTTGCCTTTTCAGCAGCCGGTTTGATGGCATTGATCAAGGTTACGATATGCCCAGGTACCTCCGGCAAATTAACTGCAGCATTAACTGCACCGCACGTGGTATGACCCAGCACGACAATCAATTTTGTAGCTAAAATTTCTTCGGCAAATTCGATGCTTCCCCAAGACGCATAACTGGAAACCTGACCAGCAGTGCGAACAATAAACAAGTCGCCTAGCCCCTGATCAAAAATGATTTCATTCGGCACTATGGAGTCAGAGCAGCCAACTACAGTAAGCAAAAGGAAATTGTCCTTCCGCCACTTCTTTCATTCGGGAGAAATCCTGACGAGGCTTGGCAGATTTACCACTCACAAAGCGCTTGTTTCCCTCTTTTAACCGAGCTATTGCTTGTTCAGGAGAAACCCCGGCTTGCCCAAATGAGAAGGAGGTGGCAATTGCATTTAAACTAAAAACCAATGCGAATCGAAATACGATTGAATATCGTCTGTTCATGATTATATAGATTTTATGTATCGAATTGCTTTTGAAATAATGCGGACCGAGTCAACAGTAAGCGCACGAAAAATAAACTCGCTAAAAGCGAGTAACATCACTACTAAAAGCGAGTCGAAAATCAAATCCACCATTAAATTTTGGTTGTAAAAGAAAACCTTCCGATAGATGATGCCCGATATAAACGAAAGCACCACAAGGGTTTGAACTGATTTAATTTTATACATATTTATTTTTCTTTATGGCGCAAAGTTGACCATTGCTATTCATACTTTTTTATTTATCCTTCTAATGAAATACATTAATTCTATTTATGACTTGTACCCTCAGCCAACACCGGATTTTTCTCAAGATTACCCAGACACAAAGCGTGACAAAGGCATCGGAAGAATTACATCTGACCCAGCCAGCTGTTTCAATTCAGTTAAAGAATTTTCAGGATCAAATCAGGTTCAAACGACTAATCACAAAACGTTGAAATTCAAAGGGCAATTGGCAGGCCGGGTAAAACTTTCGGTGGTATCAACAAGCAAATATGTGATGCCTTTCTTTCCTCCTTTATCAAGCAGCATTCAGGAATAGAAGTTCTAATGAACGCAACCAACAAATCTCATGCACTAGAACGTTTAGAAAATAATGAAGTTGATTCTTCCTTGGTTTTCATTCTACCTGCGACTCTTACTATAGAAAAGTTGAACTTGATACAAAATAAATTGTATCTGGTTGGTAATACCGAACAGAAATTCAAAAAGTCCACTTATACCAAAGAGATATTTAAGGAGTTGCCGCTTATATATATAGAGAGAAGGGGTCAGGAACTCGACAAACGATGGAGTCCTTCATCGAGCGGAACAACATTCTAGTGTTAAAGAAAATGGAACTTACTTCGAATGAAGCCGTTAAGCAAGCTGCACTGGCTGGACTCGGATATTCGATCATGCCTTTGATAGGAATAAAAAACGAGCTACATGATGGTGACTTACAGATTGTACCCATCCAAGGGCTACCGATTAAAACAGTTTCGCGATTGATTTGGCTAAAAGGAAAGAAGCACTCACCCGTGGCGTCTTCATTCTTGAATCACACAAAAAAAGAAGAAGCGAATATTGTTCAAAATATGTTTGATTGGTATGAGCAATATTCCTGAAGTGAATGCGTGGGACTTCTAGTGCAGAAACAGCTGAAATCAACAAGATTCCAATCAATTTCGATTCAATTGACATACTTTCCAAGTAAAACATTTCCGTTTCTAACGCCAGTGTGTTTGCCCTTGTCAATCGTAACTTTGCCATTAACGAGCACGTACTTAAATCCCTTTGAATAGGCATGCGGATTGGTAAATGTGGCCGCATCACCAACAGCCTTTTCATCGAACACCAAAATGTCAGCGGCCATTCCTTCGCGAATCAAACCCCTGTCGCGTAGATTAAATTTCTGAGCCGGTAAAGAAGTCATCCTTCGAATAGCTTCTTCCATCCGGATGACTTTAAGCTCATTCACATAGCGGCCTAGTACTCTTGCATTAGTACCATAAGCTCTGGGATGAGGCATGCCCGATCCAAACTTTGCAATGCCCGCATCAGAAGCCACCATGTTGAAAGGATATTGCAAGATTCTGATTAAATCTTTTTCATCCATACTAAAGAAAACCATTTGGGTTCGGTTGATGGCGTTCACCATCTCCAAAATAGTTTCGGCTTCTTCCATTGGTTTAGACCTTCTTCCCTTTAATAAATTAATCTCTGAAATGTTTTTTCCATTCAACGTACTGTCTGGTGGATAACGGGAAACCACGGCAAAGGAAAAACTCTTCAGCTGTTTTTTCTTCAACCCCTCCACCATCTCCTTTTTTATTTTCGCTCTCAATAAAGGGTCAGCAAGGCGCAACTTTAGTGAATCACGACCACCTGCAAATACCCAAGTGGGAACCGTTGTATCCAAGGTAGTGCTACTGGCCACATATGGATATTGATCAACCGTCACATCAATTCCTTCAAGCCTTGCTTTTTCTACCAACCCAAGGGTTTCCGTTGAACGTCCCCAATTAGGTTTGTACGTTACCTTAAAATGCGAAATTTCTACCGGCATCTTTGCTTCTCTTCCAATAGAGATAGCTTCGTTCACAGCATCGGTCACATGATCGCCTTCATCGCGAATGTGCGAAGCATATACACCGTTGTATTTCGAAGAAGCTTTTGCAAGCCCCACCACTTCCGGAGTTTTAGAATAGGTGCCCGGCACATAAATCAATCCGGTTGACATTCCAACGGCACCTTCTTTCATCGCTTTTTCCACGAGCCCCTCCATTTTGATTTGTTCATCTGAAGTTGGATCGCGCTGCAAATCACCCATCACAGCTCTTCTCACAGTGTTATGTCCGATTAAAGAAGCCACGTTGATTGAAATTTTTGCCGAGTCTAACCTTTTAAAATAAGCAGCCATATCCAGGTTTGAGCCACCACAATTTCCCGTGACAACGGACGTCACGCCATCATAAATAAAATTATCAGCTGTTGGGGTGGTGAATTCACCGCCCTCAATGTGCGTGTGCACATCTACAAAACCAGGCGCTACAATTAATCCGTTTGCATGAATACTATTTTTTGTTTGAGCGTTCGATAATTTTCCAATGGAAACTATCTTTCCATTCCTGATTCCCACATCGCCATAATACCAGGAGTTGCCTGTGCCATCCATGATCTTTCCGTTGAGAATAACCAGATCAAATGATTGGGCGATGGCCTGAGTCGAGACAAAGAAGGAGAAATAGATAATAAGTCTTTTCATAATGCTGGCTTAGAAAATTCAAGGTAGGGATTTTGTGTAAGATTGGAAATGGGAGTTACACTATATTGACATTAAGGTGCCAGTAGCGTTATCAGAAACAAAATTAAGTTGGGCAAGGTGGTATATTTGCGTCCATGACATTCGGAGAAAAAGTACTCCTCTTTAATGAAAATCTTCACCTTGATAACAGACTACCAAAAGGAGTTGTGGTCATGAATCCTTTCCAAAATGGATATGCTCTTTCCTTGTGTCAAAAATTCTATTCTCAATATTATCATGACAACGAACAACGCCATATCATATTAGGCATTAACCCGGGACGATTGGGTGGTGGCCTTACGGGAATTCCATTCACCGATCCGGTTAAACTTGAAAAGCATTGTGGCATTGAAAACACACTTGGCAAGAAAACAGAACTGTCTGCCGATTACATCTATTTGATGATCAATGCCTATGGCGGACTTGAGAAATTCTACCATAGGTTTTACTTCAATTCAATTTGTCCGCTAGGGCTTACCAAAGACGGAAAGAATCTAAACTATTATGACATCAGGGAGCTAGAGGGAGCCGTGAAAGGGTTTATGATTGAATCCTTGCAAAAGCAAATCAACTTTGGAATTAATACAGAAGTAGCGTATTGTTTAGGCGAAGGAGAGAATTTCAAATTCATATCATGTTTGAATGAGGAATATCATTTCTTTAAAAAAATTATTCCTCTGGCTCACCCTCGATTCATTATGCAATACAAAAGGAAAAAGGTGAATGACTATATCCAAGATTATCTACAGAAATTTGAACTTTCCTTGTGAACAAGTCATTTCGAGCGTGCGAACTATCATAAAAGCACGCATTACAATGCAAGAAATCTTCCATAGGGTTAAAGTCTAAGTTGCATCCAGTAAGATTTCTCTCTTCGCTATCGCTTCGTTCGAAAGGACTCGGAGCGTGGGTGTCATTCCTGTCCTAATTATTCCGGTTCTAGTCATTCGGCCTTAGTCATTTCGAGCGTGCAAGCTATCATAAAGCGCTCGCATGCGGTTGCGAGAAATCTTCCGATGATTTAAGCACAAACTGTATTCCGTGAGATTTCTCTCTCCGCTGGCGCTTCGATCGAAAGGACTTAGACCATGGGTATCGTTCCACCCAAGTCATTTCTGTCTTAGTCATTCGGTCCTAGTCATTTCGAGCGTGCGAGTTATCATAAAAGCACGCATTACAATGCGAGAAATCTTCCGATGATTTAAGCACAAATTGTATTTCGTAAGATTTCTCTCTGCGCTGGCGCTTCGATCGAAAGGACTTAGACCATGGGTATCGTTCCACCCAAGTCATTTCGGTCTTAGTCATTCGGTCCTAGTCATTTCGAGCGCGCGAGTTATCATAAAAGCACGCATTACAATGCGAGAAATCTTCCGATGATTTAAGCACAAATTGTATTTCGTAAGATTTCTCTCTGCGCTGGCGCTCCGTTCGAAAGGACTTGAACCTACTCAGTCACTAAGGTCTTCCAACCTGGGTTCTGAGTGTTGATTAAGGTTTCTTTTTTCTCGCGTCTCCATTTTTTAATTTCTTTCTCTCTTGCGATTGCATCAGAAGGACTATCAAATCTCTCCCAAAAGATCAGGTTATAACAAAAGTAACGACCTGCAAATGTTTTTTGTTTGCCTCGGCTCTCATAATGCTCTTGCATTCTTCTGGACAGATCATTTGTCATACCCACATATAAGACGGATTTATCAGGGTTGGTTGTGATATAAACAAAGTAATTGGAGTTCCACATAACAGCAAATGCTCAATATGAAGATAAGAGTCTTCAGGAGAAAATGAAATAGGAAGTTTAATTCCGTAAGATTTCTCTCTGCGCTGGCGCTCCGTTCGAAAGGACTTAGACCATGGGTATCGTTCTACCCAAGTCATTTCGGTCTTAGTCATTTCGAGCGTGCGAGTTATCATTAAAGCACGCATTACAATGCGAGAAATCTTCCGATGATTTAAGCACAAATTGTATTTCGTAAGATTTCTCTCTACGCTGCCGCTTCGTTCGAAAGGACTTAGAGCAGGGGTGTCATTCCTTCCCGAGTCATTTCGGTCCTAATCATTTCGAGCATGCGAGTTATCATAAAGCGCTCGCATGAAATTGCGAGAAATCTTCCCTTGATTTAAGCACAAACTGTATTCTGTAAGATTTCTCTCTCGCTATCGCTTCGTTCGAAAGGACTCGGAGCGTGGGTGTCATTCCTGTCCTAGTCATTTCGGTCTTAGTCATTTCGAGCGCGCGCGCTATCATAAAGCGCTCGCATGAGGTTGCGAGAAATCTTCCTATGATTTAAGCACAAATTGTATTTCGCGAGATTTCTCTCTGCGCTTCCGCTTCGTTCGAAAGGAC
>JANOQK010000449.1:0-3073 GCA_031414855.1 Bacteroidia bacterium
AAGTTGAAAACCGATTGCTATAAATAATCTTTTCTAATTTTTCAAGCCCAGTTGCTGTTTCAGAGTTTAATGAGGTTTCTGATAACGTCAATTCATTTGAAAAATGATCGACCACAATGACATACCGATAAAGCTTGTAAAGAATATCCGGAATGGTTTTCGGAAGGTTTTTAGTTGGTAGTTCTTCAAAATACCGCACAGTATCATACGACATGTATCCAAAAAGTCCAGAGCTATTATACTTTGTATTTTCCTCCACTTCAAAAGCCTGGCGAAACTCATCTAGTTTCTTTAACACCTGTCCACTTTCAGAAATAGGTTCACTGATTTTTTTGCCATCCGGAAATCTCATTTCAATCATTTCGTCTTTGACTTGAAAGGAGGCTGATGGTTCGCAACATATAAACGATAAGCTGTTCTCATGACCATGATAGTCTGAACTTTCAAGCAACAGACTACCCGCAAAAACATCGCGAAGTTTCAGATAGATATTCACTGGCGTTAGCGTATCTGCCAACAACTTTTTTGAACGTGTACTGAGTTTATACTTCATACGTTAAATTTACCTCACCCCGGCCCTCTCCGGAGGAGAGGGTGCGTTTCTATTATTATTCGACCAAGGTTTCTTTCCATTCGTTGTTACAACTTACCCTCTTTACCTCATCCCTGCCTATCGGCAGGCAGGCGGCCTCCACCTACGCTGCGCTTCGAGCGGACAGGTTTGGCCACCTTCTCCAAAGGAGAAGCGGACTTAATTTTTTGGAGTGGGTGCGTTTCTACTATTACTCAACCAAGGTTTCTTTCCATGCTTTGTTATGACCTCACCAATCCTCTCCAGAGAAGGGCTATAAAAAAAGCCCGCCCCGAGAGATCGGAGCGGGCTTAAAATTTTACTATTATTTAGTTAACACATAGCCGTTGACCGATCGAAAATCGAAAGCTGCCACCACCCTGCTATGTCTTGAAAATTCTTCATTGATTATTCAGCGGCTTCTTTTTTCTTAGGAGCTCTTTTAGCTTTTGGTTTAACATCTACTGCACTCACCACTACTTCAGCTTTTGGTGCCACTGTTGCCTTCTTGGCTGACTTTCTTTTTCTTGAATTACCGAAAGAACCGATTGCGATTTTTCCTTTTTTTGTTCTCTTGTCTCCTCTTCCCATTTGAATTTAAAATAAATTATTGGCAAGTATAGTAAAGGGTTTACTTTCTACCAAATCTTAACCCGATCCTTTTCATCACGGTACATCTTATCTCCTGGCTTTACCCCAAATGCATCATAAAATTCAGTCACGTTTGAAAGTGGGCCATTTGCCCTAAACATGCCTGGTGAGTGTGGATCTGTATTGACCTGGGTTCGAAGGGTTTCCTCCCTATCTTTTATCCGCCATATAGTTGCCCAGGAGATATAAAAGCGCTGCTCAGGAGTATATCCTTCAATTAATCCCGGTCTTTTATGTTCACGATAAAAACGTTGCAAGCCATCATAGGCCACATTCAATCCTCCCAAGTCACCAATATTTTCACCTAGTGTAAACTGACCTTGCAGGAAAACTCCAGGAAGAGGTTCATACTTGCCAAATTGATCGGCCAAGGCTTTTCCTCTTTCCTTAAACTTAATTAGATCTTGTTCACGCCACCAGTTTTTCAAATTACCGTCAGCATCAAATTGACTTCCCTGGTCATCAAAACCGTGTGAGATCTCGTGACCGATTACAGCCCCCATACCTCCGTAATTCACGGCTTCATCCGCTTTGTAATTGTAGAAGGGTGCCTGTAAAATTCCAGCTGGAAAAACAATTTCATTAAATAGCGGATTAAAATATGCATTAACCGTTTGGGGAGTCAGTTCCCAAACTTTTGTATTCACTGGCTTGCCAAGCTTTGCAATATTTTGTTGAACCGAAAATTTGGATGCGTTTACTGCATTTTGATAATAGGAGGCTTTCTCGGGTGCTCTTTCTACCACGAGACCTGAATAATTTTTCCATTCATCCGGGTAACCAATTTTTACCGTTAGGGCACTTAACTTCTTCAAGGACGCTTGTTTTGTAGAATCAGACATCCAGTCAAGATTTTTAATGCGATCAGCGAAAGCAAGCTTAATGTTGTCAACCATTTCCATCGCTTTTTGCTTTGCTTCAGGAGGAAAATTTTCATCCACATATAACTTACCAATTGCCTCCCCTAAAAATTGATCAGTCCTACTTAGCACCCGCTTCCATCGAGGGCGCATTTGATCAATGCCAAGTAAGTATTTGTTATTAAAGTCGAAAGACTCCTGAACTATCGCATGATGTAAAAAAGGTGCAGCACCGCGAAGAGCTGTCCACTTCAGATAAAACTGAATGTCATTCCAGCCATAGGCGTTAACAACTTTTTCAACCTCCTTCATAAAAGCCGGCTCTGCGACTATAATCGAATCTTCAGTGACACCAAGCGCTTTGAAGTAACCCGACCAGTTGATAAATGGTGTTAAGTCCGCAAGGTCCGATATTGATTTTTTATTGTATTGTTTTACCGGATCACGGCTCTCTTCTTTTGTCAGAGTTGCTTTGGCTAGTTGTGATTCAATCGCTAAAATTCTTTCCGCGGCTTTTTTTGAGGACAGAGCATCCACACCGATTAATCCCAGCATCCGAGCCATATGCTCTTTATATTTATCGCGAGTCTCTTTTGACTTGGCATCCATTTTTACATAATAGTCGGGTTCTGGCAATCCAATTCCCGTGGAACCCAAATAGACCGCCATCTTCTTCGTATTTTTTTGATCAGGAGAAATGTACATTCCAAAAAATGCTCCTCCACCCTCCAGTTCTTGTTCAATCAAATAAGTCTGCAAATCTGCCTTACTCTTTATGGCCTCTATTTTATTTAACGTGCCTCTCAATGGATTCAAACCTGCGCTTTCAGTTAATGATGAATCCATTCCTATGCTGAAAAAGTCAGCGGCTTTGCGCTGGTCCGTTCCTTCCGTGTATTTCGGATTTTCGCCTGCCTTCTTCAATACTTTCAGAACGGTATTGTTATTAACCTCGAATAGTTCATTAAAAGAACCCCACGAACCCTTGTCG
>JANOQK010000450.1:0-2293 GCA_031414855.1 Bacteroidia bacterium
GATTTAATTCAAAATCAAACCGAATATCTTTTTCGAATGATATTTGTTGTACGAACTTCTTATATCCCACATAGCTCACCTCCACTGTGTAAGTGGAAGCAGGTACCGTTACAGAGTAAAATCCATACACATTGGTTACCCCTCCACCACTAGTCTCTTTTACGAAAACGGTTGCACCAATTAATGCCTCACCATTGGAGGCATCTTTGACATAGCCGCTAATGGTGTGTTTGATTTGGGCCTGCATGCCATCCGAAGCTTTAGCGTAGGATGGACTAGTCAATGATGTGATACAGAGTAAAAAGGTCAATAATCTCATGATAAACAGATGTAATTTCAATTGATAGATAGAAAACAGGTAAGACGCAACTTTGTTTAAGACGGAAGCGTGGCAAATATGTTGCAAATAAAAAAAGTAAAGTGGCATATACTTTCACTTCATCTAAAAGAAATTTCATCACTCGTTTTTATCTTCACTATTTTACTCCTGTGACACACTATTGTTGATTTACCCTTAGTTGATGAGTCAAAAAGTCTATGGAAATCCTATAAATACTTGTAGTTTTACCTTCAAATTAAAGGCACTTATGAAGTTTTTCATCGACACAGCAAATCTTAACGAAATAAAAGAAGCATATGACCTTGGCGTATTGGACGGTGTGACTACAAATCCATCCCTAATGGCAAAGGAAGGCATATCCGGCAAAGAAAAGATAATGGCGCATTACAAAGCCATATGCGCTATTGTGGATAACAATGTAAGTGCTGAAGTGATTGCAACCGATTTCAATGGCATCCTTGCCGAAGGTAAAGAGCTTGCCAAAATTGATGATAAAATCGTGGTCAAAGTACCGATGATCAAAGACGGGATTAAGGCTATTAAGAAATTTTCAAGCGAAGGAATACGCACCAACTGTACCCTTGTATTCAATGCAGGTCAGGCTTTATTAACAGCCAAGGCGGGAGCGAGTTACGTGTCACCTTTCATAGGTCGGCTGGATGACATTGGCCAAGATGGACTGGATTTGATTGCGCAAATCAGACATATCTATGATAACTATGGTTACGGAACTGAAATTCTGGCGGCATCCGTTCGTCATACTATGCATTTGATCAAGTGCGCAGAACTAGGTGCAGATGTCGCCACTTGTCCTTTAAAGGTTATTACAGATTTATTGCACCATCCTTTGACCGATTCAGGACTTGCTAAATTTTTAGCAGATCACAAGAAAGTTAACGGGTAATTGATGTTTTCGAACGATCCAGTAGTACGGGTTAAAGAGGCCACTATTTTTCAGGACAATAATTCCGTGCTTGATAACCTTACCTTTGAAATTGAAAAGGGAGAGTTTGTTTTTCTGATTGGTCGCACGGGTTCTGGAAAATCATCCTTGCTTAAAACATTGTATGGCGATTTGCCTCTGCGCTTAGGCGATATCCATGTAGCTGGTTTTAATATTCGCGAGATGAAAGATCATCAGGTGCCTTTGCTTCGCAGAAAAATAGGGATCATCTTTCAGGACTTTCAACTATTTCCTGATCGCACCGTTGGCGAAAATCTGAACTTCGTAATGAAAGCAACCGGCTGGCGCGATTCAGCCAAGATGAAAGGCCGGCTTGCCGAAGTATTAATGAATGTTGGGCTTGGGGCCGTGGAAAAAAAGATGCCACATCAACTTTCTGGCGGAGAACAACAACGCGTTGTTATTGCGCGTGCTTTACTAAACGAGCCACTTATTTTAATTGCAGATGAACCGACCGGCAACCTCGATCCGGAAGTTTCCAACGGTATTCTTAAAACGTTTCAACAAATCAATCGAAGTGGCACAGCCGTGTTAATGGCCACACACAGTTACGGCCTGATTCGAAAATTTCCAGCACGTATTTTAAAATGCGAAGACAAGAAGATACTGGATTCCGCAAAAGAGAACTTTGAATTGACTTCTGATTATTAAGTTTTAAACATCAGAACGGTTAGATGCCCTATGTTGACGCATCCAAATCCATGAAAGACATTCCCGATTTGGATTGAGGGTTCTAGCACTTGTTTAAACCAAAAGAAGATTTCTCGCAATTTCATGAGTGCCTGGTACAAAGTTAGCACGCTCGAAAAGACTTTGATCAAACAAGATTAGCGAGGGTTTTCTAATGCCATTCTCATGCACAATCTGGATGCAACCGGCTGGCGCGATTCAGCCAAGATGAAAGGCCGGCTTGCCGAAGTATTAATGAATGTTGGGCTTGGGGCCGTGGAAAAAAAGATGCCACATCAACTTTCTGGCGGAGAACAACA
>JANOQK010000451.1:0-9726 GCA_031414855.1 Bacteroidia bacterium
ATAAGAACAAGATCGACCATGACATCCTCCATTAATTCAAGTGTCTTTAGTGGCTCATGAACTTTACCTACTACACTATACTTTCCCGAAGCTCTACTCAGCAATAATTCAAGGCCATCTAGAAAAAGTGTATGATCATCAACTAAGAGTACCCGGGTCATGCAGTTGTTTTAAAAGGTATATCAAAATTATAAAAAGTGCCTTGCTCGTTTGACTCTAAACTCATATGTCCTTTCAATGTCTGCACCCGGGATTCAATATTGTGAATACCCAGGCCGTTGTAGTTCACTTCCCTCATCCCGATACCATTGTCTTCATACATGACATTTAAAATATCTTCGAATTGATTGACATGAATATTAATTTCTGTTGCCTTTGAGTGTTTTAAGGTGTTGTTGACCAATTCCTGAATGATACGATATACAGTAGTCGAGATTTTGGTGGCAATTTCACCTGAGCCAAAGTAATCAAGTCGTATGTTGATATCCGTTCGTTCATTCACACGATCAATAAAATTTTTGAGGCCCACTTCAAGGCCATATCGCTCCAAAGCGGGAGGATTTAAATCATAAATAATTCGTTTAATCTCCAGAATGATCTCGTTGAAATTCTCATTTATCTTTTTAGAAGCTTGCTCCTTATCCGGTGGCTCGTGCCGGATAGCATCGTTCACCATCCATTTCACACTGGTAAGCACAGTGCCCACACCATCATGCAGATCCTTAGCTATTCTCCTTCTGTCTCGCTCCAAGGCATCCACTTCAGATTGAATCAATTCTTGTTGATGATTATTGATTACTTCGAGATAAGCCTGTTTACGCTTCCAGTCATTAGTGCGCAGCTTATAAGCACCAAAACCTATCACGGCAAACATCACCAGATACACTCCTATAGCATACGAAGTTTTCCACCAGGGGGTAAGAATTTCAAATTCAAGTTTAAGTGGTGAAGAATTCCAGTTTCTATTATTTGTTGACACCTGCATTTCAAAATGATATTCCTTTGGCTGAAGAGAGTAATATGAGACGGTCTTATTCTCTGATTGATTCCAGGTGGAAGATTGATTTAGACGGTGCCTGAAAAATAACTTCCGGTTATTGAACGATACAACACCTACATCCAAAGTAATATTGTTTTGTTCGGGAGAAAATTGTGCTCCTTTTGAATTAACAGATACATCATTTACTTCCATACTTTTCAAGTAGGTGATAGGCCGCTCATTTTGAAAGGTCCGGTTATCCTCAGGAATAATAGAAATTCCCAAATCGGAAAATGACCAAATATGTCGATCAGCCCAGACTAATATATTATTCTTGTCAGAAATCAATCCAGTGGATTTGGTTAATAAATTAATTTCATAATTATCCTCCAGGAGAGCCTCCCTTCGAATCCTGGCAATTCCATTTTCTGTGCTGATCCATATGTATTCATCTACTTGCGCTATCGCATAAATAATATGGCCAAGTGAACTAGATTGACTGGAATACTTTAGTTTACCATCAGACAATATGATCAAACCCTCACCTATGGTTCCAATTAAAAGAGTAGTTGGCGAAAACTGGTGCAAGACAGAAATCCTGCTTTTGATGCTATCCAAATGAGTTTCTTTCTCAAATAAATCGGGCGTATAAGTAGTAATTCCATTTATGGCTCCTACATAAATAAGGGAATCGGTCACGAATAAGCTAAAAATTCTCTTTTGCAAAATGCCGTGCGACAACACCTCTCCTGATGGTGAAACTTTATAAATACCAGTATTATTTCCCACCCAGACCGCACCATCATTTACTTCCTGAAAGCATTTCGCTCCTTGTATCCTCGGCTTACTAAAAATCTGTTCCCCACTTGGATCAAAACAATGCAGGTGTGTAATCTCAGCCACCCAAATATTTCCTTTCGTATCAACAAACAAAGAGTTTATCGGAACTTTGAGATTTTTTGACCAAATAACTTTTTTAGTAGACGGATCCAATGCCGTTAGTTCTCCTTGATAGTTTCCTATATATAATCTTTTACCATTTGAGACAGCACACGATACTTTAGCGTTTTCACTCCATTGTAGAAGTTCAATTTCTGTGTTGGGTATATAATAGGTACCATGATCCAATGTACTGAACCAATGGCCTCCCTCATTATCCTTTAGAACATGACCCACTGATTCGTTCTTCAACATTGGAATCTCTACATAGTTTTTAAACTGATCATTGGAAAACTTTTTAACCCCTCCATTAAAAAAACCAACCCACAAAAAATTATCAGTATCAACTTTAATACAAATAATACTGGACTGAGAGGTAAATATTTTTTCCATAACCCCCTTGTGCAAGCGAAAAATATCACGGTTTACTGAAATCAATAACTGGTCATGCCAAACGGCATAACCAATATGAGGGCTTCCATTGATAATATCCGAAACCTCAACTTCATACTTAACATCCTGAACTTTAATTGTCCTTATTTTTTCTGATCGTGGTGTGTAGCCAAACAAGTATTCACTTTCAGAGATGGGATAAAGAAAAAAGTATTCTTCAAAACCGCTATCCACCATATTAATTTCACCTTGCTTAGTGATGTGTCCTGCCTTGCCCGGCAGGAATGATGAAAACCACACGTTATCAAGGCTATCTACATATAACTTTGTAAGGATTGATCGGCCTAACTCCTGCATCAGTTTGGAGTTGTACTCATAATGATGAATGGAATCGTTTTGATAGTAAGATAACGCACCGGAATAAGTACGAAACCAAATCCTATTTTGATAATCCTCAAAAAATCCAAAGACTGTATTATCGCTTAGTCCATCCCGGATGGAGAAATTCTGAAACTCTCCACCATCGTATCGGGATACACCCCGGTCGGTGGCAAACCAGATAAAGCCTTTGCTGTCTTGGAATACTTCATAGGTCTCAGAACTGGGCAGACCATTGAGTTCATTAAAATTTTGATAACGAAATTCCTGCGCCAAGGCAAATTGGAACAGCAAAAATAATAAGCTAAAAAGGCTAACCCCCAGGTTCATTCCCCAATCTACTAAATCAGTGGAATTGTTTGAATGTTATTGGATTCTTTCAATCACCAAATTATGATTGGTGTAGATGCAAATATCGGCAGCGATTGTGAGACTCTCCCTGACCATCTCTTCTGCTGAAAGATGGGGTGCGTGCTTCTTTAAGGCAAGTGCTGCGGATTGGGCATACATAGAGCCTGATCCAATAGCAGCTACCTGGTGATCTGGTTCTAAAACATCACCCGTGCCGGAGACAATCAAAATTTCTTCTTTATTAACCGTAATCAACATCGCCTCGAGTTTCCTAAGGTAGCGGTCCGTTCTCCAATCCTTAGCCAGTTCTATGGCGGAACGTTTCATATTACCACCATAGGCATTGAGCTTTTCATCAAAACGATCCAACAATGTGAAGGCATCAGCTGTAGAGCCGGCAAAGCCTACCAGTATTTTTCCATCCTGCAATTTTCGGATTTTTTTTACGTTGCTTTTTGCAATGGTATTACCCATGGTAGCCTGCCCATCTCCACCAATGGCCACCTGACCGTTGTGAAGCACTGCTAGAATGGTTGTGGCGTGGATGGGCGTCATGACTTTATCTCTATGCAATTTTCAATTTCCTCGTGAGCAAAGAAATCTTTTTTAAAATCCAATGTAGAGTAGGTCTTCAATTGTATTGGAATATACTCCTCCCTGGTAATAACTTTCTTAAAGCCATTCATATCTATAAAGCTAATTCCAGAAAAATGATCAGCAACTAGTGCAACATCTATATCCGACCAATCTCGCTGCTCGTTTTTAGCATAAGAACCATACAAGAAGGCTTTCTTTATTTTTACTCCTGATTTCACAACGTCACTAACGAATTTTTCTGCAATCTTTATTGCAGACAATCGAGTAATTTTTTTCGGAATTGACTGCTTTCCTTTAGCAGATTTTCTGTGAAGGATTTGTTGCATAGTTTATAAATTTTAAACGAATAGTCCGGATACCTGCCTTCCAATTGAAAATCATTCATGGTCCTTAAGAAGGAGTTTTCATCCTCACTACGTATAACACTAGTTTCCTGAAGAATCCACATAAGGTTGTGAACCCTAGGCGGATTATTACTCTCATTCTCCTTGACCCAAACTGATTTGCTTAACTTCTCCAACGAAAGATGGGCTGAAAACAAAGCAAACACATAATCCTTTCCATTAACCAATAAGACTATCCTTTCCCAGTCCTTCTCCGAGGATTGAACCCAATATTTGATGTGATCTTTCTTAGTCACAGTCAAAAATTCTAAATTAAAATTCTGACTGGATCTTCAAGGAGCCCTTTAAAAGTGCGCAGGAAGCCAGCCGCCACCGCACCATCCACCGCACGGTGGTCCGATGACAAAGTAACTTTCATGACACTTCCCGGAACAAGCTGTCCATTCTTTACTATGGCAGTTTCTTTTATTCCGCCAATGGCAAGGATACACGCATCGGGTGGATTAATAATGGCGGTAAAGTCTTCCACACCAAACATACCCAGATTAGAAATAGTGAAGGTACTTCCCTCCCACTCGCTTGGCTGAAGTTTTTTATCGTGTGCCTTTTGAGCCAGCTCTTTTACTTCCGTTGCAATGTGCGACAGAGATTTATTGTCTGCAAAGCGAACAACAGGAACGACTAATCCATCTTTAACTGCTACGGCCACTCCAATATGAATGTGATGGTTCTTTCTCATTTTATCACCAAGCCATGAAACATTGACATCAGGGTTTTGACGAATAGCAGCTGCCACCGCTTTGATCACCATATCATTGAATGAAATCTTTACAGGCGAAATCTCATTCATGCTTTTTCGTGCTTCTATTGCCTTATCCATGTTGATCTCCATGGTGACATAGAAGTGTGGTGCACTAAATTTACTTTCAGAAAGTCTGCGAGCAATTGTCTTACGCATTTGCGAAACCGCTATCTCCTCAAAGCTTTCTTTACCTACCACTTGAGGTAAGACTACCGAGGGCGAAGCCTTTGTTGAACTTGCAGGTTGCGCGGCAGACGGTTTATAGTTCTCAACATCACTCTTTGTAACACGGCCATTCTCACCTGACCCTTGGATCTTGGCAATATCATAACCCTTATCCTTTGCAATCTTTTTAGCAAGCGGAGAAGCCTTCAATCTTCCATTACTGGAATGAGCCTCCGTTGATTGAACAGCGGGAGCTGAGGCAGTTGAACCACTTTGCTCAGGCTTTTGTGCTGATTCTTTCGGTGCACCTGTTGCATTCGTCTGAAAGGCTTTCAACAAAGTTTGCCAATCAGCATTTTTTTCTCCAACAATTGCCAACACACCATTTACGGGTACGGATTCTTTTTCTTTAGCACCTATATATAAAAGGGTTCCTGTATCATATGACTCATATTCCATGGTAGCCTTATCCGTTTCTACCTCCGCCATTAACTCTCCTGATTTCACAGTATCTCCAACTTTTTTATGCCAGGCTGCAATTACTCCATCTGTCATGGTGTCACTCATTTTTGGCATTTGTACAATCTTGGCTTTTATTCCTGATGTATCGATTAGAGAAGCAACAGGTGCACTAGCAGTTGGTGCGGCAACTTTTGGTTGTTCAGCCTTATCACCAGGTGACGCTGCATTTTGAGCACCGGCTAATAGAGCGGTATAATCTTCACCTTTATTTCCTAACACGGCAAGAACATCATTAATCTTGACAGCCTCTCCTTCTTTGGCGCCAAGATAAAGAACTGTTCCTGTGCTGAATGATTCATAGTCCATGGTGGCCTTGTCTGTTTCAATCTCAGCCATCAACTCACCCGACTTCACTGTATCTCCCACTTTTTTATGCCACTTCGCGATAACCCCTTCAACCATGGTATCACTCATTTTGGGCATTCGCACAATCTCAGCCATCTCTTATTTAGTTATGATGAATTATTAATTTTGGTTGGTAAAAATAAGGCTAAATAAGGCGATATTCAAGCCTTTCAAAGGCTTCAAAAGGGGATATTTCCAACTAAAAATTCTATTACCGGACCTTTATCGGTAAACTTATTCGCTGTCAAATAACTAGCCCTGAATCCCAATTCGAATTGGGGTAAAAATCGCATGATGTTTACATCGAATGTCATTTCTACACCGAAAGAAAGATATTTAGCTTCACTATCGAAGTAGGCCGCAGGATTATTTGGTTTTCCCTTCTCATACAGATACGACTTGCCTTCTCCTTCTCCGTAGTCGCAATATAGGTTTGCCTTAATGCGTTGAACATTCAGAAGGGGCCCAAGGTTAAGATCAGGGTACCAGACAGGAAAAGCATAATTCCCCGAAAGGGAATAGAATTTTGTATCAGAAGGATAGCTATACCCACGAGGTTTAAAAAGTCTGTTCCGAAACGTATAAACATCTAAGTCATCCGATGATAATTTGACTTGATATCCTCCTCGAAAAAAAAGAGAATGATGCTTAAACAAACCAGGAAAGAAAAAAAGACCTCTCGTTACCATAAGGCTCCCTTTAAAATCCCCTCCAAATGGAGTGCTGTAGTTTTCAAAGGCAACCGACTGCCCAAACTTTGGATTAAAATCTCTGCGACTTTGCTTTAAGTTATTAGAAAAAGATACCGCAAATCGGTTCGAATATAAATACCCATTACTCACCTTGTCGGTAAATACATAGTACAACGTATCCGTTGCTGGCACGATGCGTCCTGTGCCAGAACTAACCAAACTACCATCTTCAGTAACTTCATTCTTGAAATCACTAACATGAGTTATCCCTACAGAATTTCCAATCTCAAATTGTGTTCTGTATTTAGATCTGGTAAGTGTGAGCGGAACTCGAAGGCCTGTTGAAACTCCTTCCTCATTCCATTTAAAATTAACATTCCTCTGCAGAACTGACGTATTTGTATTTCGTTTGCCGGTAGTAAGTTCAACATCAACAATAGGATAAAATGCCTGATAACTGACCTTTGCCCTCCAACTTCCTATTTTTTCATCTGAATAGTAACGATAGCCAACATCCATCGTAGTGGTGCTTAACAAATCCTTTGATGAAATACCGATATCCAAATAGGTCAACTCAGAATTGGTATAGGGCCCCCAACTGTGCACATTGACCAATCCTTTGATCTTGCTGTACTTATTGGTTGGGAAAATTTGTTGAGGTACTGAGTCTAACAGATTTGGTCTTCCTTCCTGCTCAACCAAATGTTGAAAGTAACCAACGCCCTGACCGTCTACTTTTTCTATTGGCTTCCAGTAATAGGGATCCAATTCTGTTTTTACCACATCCATTCCATTTTTGGTCTGCTCATTATAGTAGAGCGCTTTTCCATCCGGTGAAATAGATGGATTATAAGATCCATATTTACTGGAGGTGACTTGAAATCTTTTTCCAGTTTCAAGATGCAGTGCATATATGTTATCGATGCCCGTTAAAGGAGAATTATAAAAAAGATACTTCTCAAAAAGTACAGGGTGGCCAATATTTTCTTCAGTGGCGGGCATCAAAACGACCGACTCACCAGTCTCATAATTATAACTTACAACTGCTTTGCCTACTGGTGTTAACCGCAAAGCCACAATTGATTTTCCATCTGAGCTCCATCGTGGCATCGAGATCAATTGATCACCTGGACTAGCGAACTCTTTTAAGACTCTCCCATCATCATAATCCAGAACAATCAATTTTATCTTATAGTCAGTTCCATTTTCCACTGTGGCTACTTTAGTGCCATCAGGAGATAGCACTGCTGAAGAATAGCGCGACTTATTTGAAATGATTTGCTTCCTGCCAGTAGCGAAATCATACCCAAGAATCATGGAATATGTTTTCATCAGCCATCGCGGATCGTAACGGTATTCATTCCACACCACCCGGGACTGTGCCGCACTCAAAAGTCCAGCATCATTCACAGGGCCCTGAACGAATTTTGATTTCTCCTGACCATCTGTCAACACAACTAATCGCTCAATATCTCCAATACCTGACTTCATCACGACCACACTCCCATCTTCAAGAGGCTGAGGAAACTGATAATCTGTATAAGCCGCAGTAGTTCGAGGATTCACTTTTTCAAATGGAGTAAATTCTACTCCTTCCAATTCTGACGTCCATTTATTTTTTAAATCAGCTGCCATTTCTTTGTAGAGATGCACAACATCCAGTCCTGTTTCTTTCTTTATTGAATTGGAGAATCTAAATGGAAAAGGAAAATTCCAAGATCGCTTTGCAATCTTATTCCATACTTCAGGATCACCCGTTTTCTTTCTTAAATAGGATACCATATGATATCCCAATACATAATGATTGGGTATGTTGTGCTTATAGGAGCGCAGGTATTGTTTTTGGTAATTGAAAGTCCTCCCCTCCAAAAAATTGGTACGGAAGAGTAAATCAAAATTTGGTATTCTGCCTCGACCGCTGCGGGTGAAGGCCGTCTCGGTTACTACGGCATCTCCTTCCCAAAACCACTGCGGGGCTTCTACAAAAGCCATTCCGGCAAGAGCAGTCTGCCCAAAAACAAAATACACCAGTTTGTTAAAACCAGTTATGCTCTGTTGAAATTGTACCATGTGCCTATATTCATGCGAAGCCAGTAAATTCAACCAATCATTATTACCAGTGAAATTATAATCCTGTGCAGGCATGGTAAAAAACTCCGATCGTCTGGGTGCAAGGGATACAAAGCCGTTAGAAATGGAAGACTGATTCTGGAGCAAGACTGATATTTTCTTTGGCTTAACGCCCATTGTAGCTGCCTCCGGTTCCCGAATATGCTCCAGTGTATTGGCCATGCGCTGCGCCTGTTGATCAAATCCTTGCGGATACATAATCCTAAAATTCCCAGTATTGATTTGGCGCCATTTCAGGCTGGGCGGATTGGTTTGGTTTGCGCCCGATTCCTGGCCCAGCGCTAAAAAAAACCCAAAAGATAAAAGGGTAAAAAAAACTGACCTCTTCAACTTATTATTCATTACCTCGTGTCAAAATAAAGCTGTAAACTACGCTAGCTTTGTGATAAATGCTACGCTTTTTTCACAGGTGTCTCCTACTTTGTAAATCAGTAATTTGCATTGTCCCTTAGGAGCAAACAAGCTATGTGCATCCTAGAGCAGAATCGATTTTAAAGATATCTTATGATCAGAAAACTTCGCGAACTCTACAGTCAATACAAAGCCTACGTAAGGGTGGATCTAGTCATGTATGCAGTTATGATTTTGCTTATCATTCTTTATTTTATTTATACTGTTGCTTTTTAATGAGATTTTCCATCTTCATTCATTTCCTATTTCTACCCTTTTTTATAAAGGCGCAGTCTTCGATTTTTCCCTCAGAAATTCCACTCCAGGAGAAAGCTTTCAACACGATTAAGTCAGCTGGCTATCCTGATTTTTTAGCTACCGATGAAGACGGGGTGTGGGTGACTAATGAAGGACATGTTGATAAGTTCATCTCAGGGCAATTATCTCCAGTTAAGACAATTAAATTACCTACACCCTGCGGTGCCATGGCTGTTGGGTTCGGATCGCTTTGGGTTGCAAGCTGTTCAGAAAAGTCCCTCTATCGTATAGATCTTCTATCAGGCGAAATTTTGGCTGTCATTGAAACTGGCCTGGCGGATGATCACGGAGAGCTAAGTATTGCTATTGGTGCAGGCTCCATATGGTTGCTTACAAATGCCTTAGGAGAACTTTCAAGAATTGATCCGTATAAAAATAAAG
>JANOQK010000452.1:0-12626 GCA_031414855.1 Bacteroidia bacterium
TTTTGATTGGGTTGAAAAACAAATTCACCATCAGGTCCAAGAGCGCGATAATATGCGAAATCACTAAACACTTTTCTTACAATATTTTTAGCTCCAATTTCCACCATCTGATTATCGGAAACTGGGGTCTGATAATCGATCTGAAAAGTATATTCTTCATTGATACCTGGATTTTGATTTTTAATGCGCTCCATGATTTCTTCTGTAGTGGCATTATAAATCGTATTGGTGAAATCATTGTTGCGATCATTTTTACTATAAAGTGCCAGAATACTAAATTCTCTTTGAGGTTTCTCAAAAAGGTGTGTGTAATTAAAGTTTACATCAACCGTTCCTGAGAGGTTGTTTGATTTCACATCGCGCAAGCTGGCGGACAAGGGATTGGTGGAAGTATTTTGGTAGGTAAGTGTGGTGAGCGCATCTTGATAGTTGACATTATTACGCAAACCATATCGCACAGATGCCGTAACTGAGTTTTTCTTATTGATATCATAATCCCAACCTAAATTGTAGTTGCCGAAAATCCCATTGCTCCGATTGTCTGCACGTTGGATAGTCCGATAAGTATCGGGGCCATCGATAGTAGTTTGATTATTTTCATAACCGCCTGAAACATTGTAAGAGCTTCTTCCAAAGCCACCGAGGGAAAAACCCATTTTCTTCTTGCGGTAATTTCCATTCACCCCCAGATTAGAACCCCGATATCCTGCTCCGGCATCAACATTGAGTGTCAATCCTTCCAGGGTATTTTTTTTGGTGATGATATTAATGATTCCAGCCGAGCCTTCGGCATCGTATTTAGCGGATGGAGAAGTGATCACTTCTACTGACTTGATTTGATCGGCAGGTATTTGCTTTAAGGCATCGGCTACCGAATTAGCCATTATCGTAGAGGGTTTATTGTTGATTAATACGGTTATGTTATTGCTTCCCCTCATGCTTACGTTACCATCTAAATCTACCGTTAACATCGGCACACGTCTCAAAACATCGCTTGCATCTCCACCTTTTGACGTCAAATCGTTTTCTGCGTTATAGATCGTGCGATCTACCCGCTCTTCCACCAAATCTTTTTGTGCTGCCACTACAACTTCATTGAGTTGAGTTGCCTCTTCTGCAAGTTTGATTGAGCCGAGATTGATATCATTTTTCTTACCGGCCAAAACGACTGATTGTTTTACAGTCTGATAGCCAATAAATGAGAACGTAACAGTATAGCTACCATCCGCAATTTTAGAAATACTGAACTTACCCTTTGCATCAGCAATGGTACCATCAATTGTTTTTCCTGTGGCATCAGTCAATGCGATAGTAGCGAATTCTACAGGCAGATTTGTTCCACTATCAACTAAGGCGCCTGTAATTTTGCCTGTTCCTTTCTGAGTTTCTTGACCATTCGATAGAATCGCTGTGCCTAGAAAGACGATGAGGGTAAGTACTTTTTTCATTAATTCAAATTGTTTTATTTCCTTTAATTACTCTTGTATTCCTGTAGAACTCCAAAGGAAATGTTTTGTTTACCAGTAATCGATTAAATTAGACAGTTCACCGTCTTTATTCGACATACAGGTTAAGCATTCGACAATTCCATGCGATAGAATAAAGCCTCCATTCTATCGATTCGGTAACGCTAATGGTCTAAAAATGTTCATCTCCCTCAATGGTTTTTACAGGAACGGTTACCTTTAGGCGTTACTAGTAAAATTCTTTGTATGCAATCTCCTTTTCAACGGTATCGAGTAGTATTGCTGCACCTTTCCTTTTGGTGTGTCTACCTTTCTTTTTTCTTATACCAGGTTACTTCGCGAGGGTCTGAGGTTGATTGGCAACGCGTGCTGATTGTTGTAACTAATCAGGTGACTTTTGCCTTGCTCATTTCCTATTTGAATTATTTTATATTCCTTCCACGCTTTTTGAAGCGCAAGAATGTTTGGCGGTATCTGATGGAGTTTATTTTTCCATTTGCCCTCCTCATGTTTATGAGGATACACACAGAGCGATACCTGATAGATGGGTACGCTCATACTGAGGAATATCTTTATCGCACACGATTTGTCGTTCAACTGATCACAACAAACCTTTTCATTGTTATTTTTGTAGGAATGCTCCGGTTTGCAGAAGGCTGGTTTGAGTTTGAAGCAAAAAAGAAGGAAATAGAGAATGAGAAGTTAACCGCAGAATTGAACTTTTTAAAAGCGCAGATCAATCCTCATTTTCTATTTAATACACTTAACAATTTATACTACCTCGCGTACACCAAATCTGAAAATACAACAGAGGTGATTGCCAAGCTTTCGCAGATGATGCGGTATATGATTTATGATTCCAACTATCCGCAGGTACCCTTAACCAAAGAGATTGAGTACATGCAGAACTACATCAGTCTGGAGCGGTTGCGCCTGAACAATCAAATCCCCATTCAATTTGAAATCAAGGGCAGCCCGGAAAGCATCTTGATAACACCACTCATTTTCATTACATTTCTTGAGAATGCGTTTAAACACGGAGTGAGTAACAACTCAACCGGATCCTGGGTCAACATCACTATAGAATTGAAGGCCAAGGAATGTATTTATACAGTTGAGAATAGTAAGGTTGTTAAAACTAATCCGGTAAAAGAAGAGAAATCTGGTTTTGGATTGCAGAATGTTAAGCGTAGATTGGAGTTGAGCTATCCAGGACAATTTCTTCTGAAATCCGAAGACAAACCTGATCGCTATTTTGTGCAACTGAATATCTCCCTGACGTGAACATTACATGCCTCATTGTTGAAGACGAACCGCTCGCTCGCAATCTATTAACAGACTATGTCAGGAAGGTTCCCTCTTTAGAGTTGATCGATGTCTGCTCGAGTCCATTGGCGGCCATAGAAGTGCTTAAGCAAAAAAAGATAGACTTGCTTTTTCTGGACATTCAGATGCCAGAGATTACCGGAATTACCTTATTAAAGGTCCTTCAAAAGAAACCGTTGGTCATTTTAACAACTGCGTATTCAGAGTATGCATTGGAGAGTTATGACTTTGATGTGGTAGATTATTTATTGAAGCCCATTACGTTGGAGCGCTTTCTTCGGGCGGTAGATAAAGCAAGTCTGCGATTGAACCCCGAAAATTCAATTGGTTTCTCTAAAGGGAAACTGCCGGCAGGAGAGAACCAGGATTTTATTTTTGTAAAAGATGGAACAAAGCTCGTGAAAATCCGCTATGCTGATATTCTTTATGTGGAAGGGCTAAAGGATTATGTAACTATTCACACACGTCAGCAAAAGATCACCAGTCTTCAACGCTTAAAGGTATTGGAAGAAACGCTACCCTCTTCAAAATTTATCCGTATTCACAACTCATACATAGTTGCTTTCGATGCAATTGATGCTATTCATAAAGGAGATGTTCAGATAGGCTCAGCCATGCTCCCGATCAGCGACAGCTACAAAAAGGACTTTAAGGAATTCATAGATCGAAATCAGATCCAATGAAGCAGATTTAAAGATGGTAAGATAGCGGCAAAAATAATTGAATAGTATCATTCCGCTCGTAAAGCAAATTTAAGAATTGCTTATTTTTGATAAGACTTTACTTGTTTATACGAGCTATGGCTACTACTAAATTAACTCCACAACAGATCGAGGATTTCCAAAAGGATGGATACTTACTCATCAAGGAATTTTGCAGTCTTAAGGAAATTGACAAACTCTATAGTGTCGCCTTGCAAGATGATGCTATGCGTAAAAATGCCTTAGACTTGAATGACCAATCCGGAAAGAAGACAAAACTTTCCTTGTGGTTCACACCTGGTAACGATGTCTTTGGTTATCTGACGAGGAGTGAGAAAATGGTTCATACCGTTGGACAATTATTAGATGGTGAATCCCCTGTTTGTCATTTTCATTCTAAGCTCATGCAGAAAGAGCCTAAGGTGGGTGGAGCATGGGAATGGCATCAGGATTATGGGTATTGGTACAAGAATCAATTCATGTTTCCGGATCAGTTGCTTAGCGTAATGGTCGCACTCACTAAGGCGAACAAAGAAAATGGATGTCTTCAGGTAATTAAAGGCTCACATAAATTAGGAAGAGTAAACCATGGCTTCGCGGGTGAGCAAGTAGGTGCTGATACGGTGATGGTGGAGAATGCTTTGAAAACAATGGAACTGGTATATTGTGAAATAGAACCGGGTGATGCGTTGTTCTTTCATAGTAATCTGTTACATCGGTCAGAAGCGAATCTTTCCAATGATCCGCGATGGTCTATTATAGCCTGCTACAATTCACAATCCAACTTGGCCTATAATGAAACATCCACATCGTGGAAAAGCCCAGTTCATGTGGTGCCTGACGAGGCTATCCTTAACTGGGATGCCGCCTCGTTATCCAATGCTGATTTTCTAAAAAAAGAAAATGATCCTGCCTTAAAAGAAACAGGTTGGGAATCAGACGTGAAGGCGTGAGCATTTTGAAAATAGTGAGAGGATAATCGTTTCAAATCGCTTGACAAGATTTCTGCTCTCAGTTAAACAGTTATGAAATGAATGCTATTGTACTTGAAAAACCAGGCGAGTTTAAACGAATAAGTAAGGAGCATCCGGGCAAGCCTGCCGATTGATTTCATTTGAAGGAATGGCTGGTTAACTTTTGTACGATTGCTCTGATCAGGTAAAATGAGTTTATTAGTGGTTTAGACAATACCAAGCATGAATTTACGGCTCATAAATATTTCATCGGTGCTTATTGTTCTATCGGTTTTATTCCTGGTTTCTTGTGATCGATCTGATACGATTACATTGTTTGATGGTCAAACTTTCAATGGATGGGAAGGCGATACTATTAGAACATGGAAAATCGTTCAGGGTGAAATCAGAGGAGGTTCTCTTTCTGAAATAGTTCCGCATAACGACTTTCTATGTACAGCTAATTCCTATGATAATTTTATTCTGAAATTGAAATTCAAGCTGGAAGGCAGTGAAGGATTCATCAATGCTGGCGTTCAATTTAGAAGTAAGCGATCCTCCGATCCTACGTATGAAATGATTGGCTATCAGGCCGACTTGGGGAATAAGTACTATGGCGCATTGTATGATGAATCAAGAAGAAATGTTGTCCTGCAGGGGCCTGATTCAATCGCCTCAAGTCAGATTGTCAAACTAAGTGATTGGAACAGCTACGAGATAAGGGCTGAAGGTAAACGGATTCAGATTTTTATGAATGGTCATCAGACTGTTGATTACACTGAACAAAACTCCAGTATATCCCAGCAGGGAGAAATTGGTCTGCAAATACATGGTGGCGGAAAGGCACTGGTATCCTACAAAGACATTACCCTTTCGAAAATTGAATAATCGAGAGAGCTTAACGAGGGATAACTTTGGGAAGCATACAATAATTATTAGTATTCACCTAAAATAAAATGAATTGGCCGAATGCAGGAAAGCAATTTTAATATCTCGTAATGGACGCTATTATTCTAGAAAAGCCAGGTGAGTTTAAACGAATAAGTAAGGAGCATCCGGGCAAGCCTGCCGAACATCAGGTTCTGCTGAAGATAAAAAGACTGGGAGTATGTGGCACCGATCTTCATGCTTTCAATGGTAAGCAACCTTTCTTTACGTATCCCAGAATCTTGGGTCATGAAATAGCTGCTGAAGTGGTGGAGCTTGGAGAAAATGTAACGCACTTGAAGGTGGGTGATCATTGTACAGTAATGCCCTATCGGAACACAATAAATGATCAGACAGTTAAAAGACGAAAGACTAATTGCGGAAGTGGTCTCTCTGTAATAGGTGTGCATGAAGATGGTGCCATGCAAGAACTTTTTTTATGTGATGGGGATTTGGTTTTTGAGGCGAATGGTTTACCGCTAGATATAATTGCAATAATTGAACCCATCGCCATTGGCAGTCATGCTATTGAGCGGGCCGAGGTTGAGCCCGATGATATTGTTTTAATTATCGGAGCCGGTCCGATTGGTATTGCTGTACTAGCCATGGCCTTGTTGAAAGGCCCGCGCATGGTTGTGCTAGATACTAATCAGCAACGGCTTGATTTTGTGAGTAAGAAATACCCCGGTGTTCTAACGATGGCTGCTGATGAAAACGTAGAGAATAAATTATCTGCTGCATGGAATGGTGACCTCCCAACTATCGTTATTGATGCTACAGGTAACCGCGAGTCGATGATGAAATGCTTTGACTATGTTTCTCCGGGTGGCACCATTGTTTACGTTGGCCTGTTTGCGGGTGATATTGTTTTTCATGATCCTTATTTTCACCGGAAGGAAATAACACTCAAATCTTCCCGCAATGCAGTTCCTGAGGATTTCAGAAAGATCATAAGATTACTTGAGTCTGGTGTGCTCAATATGGACGGATACATTACGCACCGTTTATCTTTTGACACCTTGGACAAGACATTTACCTCCTTATATGCTCCTGGTGTAATTAAGGCTGTTGTTGAGTATGGTAATTAAGGCCACCTTTTCTGATTAAAATACGATGGCAGCCATTGATAGTCATCAACATTTCTGGAACTACAGCCCGCAACGACACGCTTGGATGAGCGATGAGATGACTGTATTGAAACGGGATTTTTTACCAAGTGAATTATTTCCATTGTTGAAACAAAGTTCCTTAGAAGGATGTGTTGCCGTTCAAGCTAGTCAGACAAAAGAGGAGAATACATTTTTATTAGCGTTGGCCGATCAGTATGATTTCATAAAAGGAGTGGTGGGTTGGGTCGACTTACAGTCTAATCAAGTTGAGGAAAGACTTTCTTATTATAAGAAAATCAAAAAAATGAAAGGCTTTCGCCATATCATTCATGACGAACCGGATAGTGACTTCATGTTACGATCTGATTTCATGAGAGGTATTGGCTTGCTGAATCAATTTGGTTTTACCTACGACATTCTGATTTATCCGAACCACCTTTCTAATGCACTCGAGTTAGTCAGGAGATTTCCAGATCAACCTTTTGTAATCGATCATATGGCAAAGCCCATCATCCGCGAGAGCAAAATAGCGGAGTGGAAAAAAGAACTGGAAGCATTGGCAGCGTGCAAAAATGTTTCTTGCAAAATTTCCGGAATGGTTACGGAAGCAAAGTGGAGCGGTTGGCGCAAGGAGGATTTTACTCCCTACCTTGATGCGGTGGTGGAAATGTTTGGGATCGATCGTTTACTATATGGATCGGACTGGCCTGTTTGTAATCTTTCGGCCACCTACGAAGGCGTGTATGGAATTACAGCAAGCTATTTTTCAAAGTTCTCGCAAAGTGAAAGGGAAAAAGTGTTTGGCGGTAATGCTACCCGGTTTTACAAATTGTAAGAGTGGACAGGATCTTGGTATGATTCGTCAGAAAAGAATAGATTGTATTCCAAACGTTCCTTCGGTAAATTGCATGCTATGAAAAAAATATTATTATCCTCCTGCTTTGGGCTATTCGTCAGCATGGTTTCTTTGGCGCAACCAGCAAGTCAACTCAATGATAAATTGGGAATGGTATCTTATACCTTTCGGAATAGTTTCCAGAAGGATGTGGGCGCAACACTGGACACCATCAAGGGGATGGGCTTCACCAATATGGAGTTCTCAAACTTATTTGGTAGAACGGCCGCTGACATACGACAGCTATTGGATGCGAGAGGTATGAAGTGCACATCTTTCGGCACCAATTATGACGATGCATTAACTAAAACACAGCAGGTAGCCGAAAATGCAAAGACATTAGGTGCCTCTTTTGTACGAGTGGCCTGGATTCCGCATGACAACAAAGTTCCTTTTACAATTGAGACCACTAAAAAAGCAGTTGAAGATTTTAATACAATCGGGAAAATTTTGAAAGAGCAATATGGCTTAAGCTTCTGCTACCATAACCATGGCTATGAATTCTCATCTTATGAAAAGGGTACCTTCTTCGACTATATAATGGCGAACACCAATCCAGATTACGTAAGTTTTGAATTGGATATTTTATGGGCGTTCCACCCCGGAGCTGATCCGGCACAATTGATAAAGAAGTACGGCAATCGGTTTAAGCTGATGCATGTCAAAGATCTAAAGAAGGGGGTTAAGGGAGATTTCTCAGGAGGCACAGATCAAAATAATGATGTGGTGCTCGGTACAGGCCAGATTGACATTAAAGCCACATTAAAAGCGGCTAAGAAATCTTCTATCCAATACTACTACATTGAGGATGAAAGCAAGACAGCCAGCAGGCAGGTGCCGCAGAGTATGGCTTATTTAAAGAGTATCTCTCTACCTTAAGAGAGTAAAGAATTCAATAGCTGAAAACTGATTTTTTTATAACTTGCGCCTCGTTAAACCGGAGGGCTTGCCCTCTGAAGTTTTAGCGCAAGAAGGTTTCGTAGTTCAACGGATAGAATAGAAGTTTCCTAAACTTTTGATCCCAGTTCGATTCTGGGCGAGACTACATGTTTTATACATACGTTATCAGGAGCCTGAATTTTGAATTCTATTACAAAGGTCACTGTGAGAATTTGATTGAAAGACTTAAGCAGCATAATTCCGGAATGACTCAATCGATTAGAAAGTTTACTCCATTTGAGTTAGTCTATTCTGAAGAATTTAGAAGTCGTGATAAAGCCATTAGAAGGGAAAAATATTTTAAATCAGCCGCTGGTAGACGTTTTCTGAAGACAAAATTGCCGCTAGTTCAACGCCCGCCCGGCAGACGCCAGTCGGACGGGGATAGAATAGAAGTTTCCTAAACTTTTGATCCCAGTTCCCTGCCCGACTGACATCTGTCAGGCGGGGATTCCTGTCGAGGCTACTTTTTACAGGACTCCGCCCGGAGTTGTGAATGAATGTGAGGGAAATATGAAAGCATTTGAAAGAAGTTCTCTCGCCTTTGCCGGTGTTCTTCACCAGCAAAAACAGTAAATGAGTTTCGCGTTGGTGAAAAACACCAACGCTGGCGTTGGCCATAAATGGAAGTTTATAACTGCTCCCACCGATTGGTCGCAGTATTTTTTACTCTTCAGAAGTGAGTAAAAAATACTGAAACTGTTTCGCAAAGCATATGAGATCGAAGAAAGGTGCTGATGTTTGGTTAATCTACAATTGTCCTTTTTCAGCCGCTTTCTTCATTTTCTTGTTCGCATAAATGGCAACTTCTACACGTCTGTTTTCCTGATCAATATCAGATACGGGTTGCGATTCACCATATCCAGTGGTCTTAATTCTACTGCTTGAAACGCTGAGTTGCTCAATGTAATTGGTAACCGCCTGACCACGTTTTTTTGATAACGTCATATTATAATCTTCTGCACCTTTTTTGTCGGTATGCCCTTCAATCAGGATATCGGTATCGTCATATTTGTTCAGTGTTTTTGCCAAGCCCGTCAAATTTTGTTTTGTTCCGGAGGTTAGTACATAAGAATCGAAGTCAAACATTAAACCGGAATCGAATGTGATTTTAATTCCTTCTCCGACACGTTCAACATTCGCGCCTTTCAGATCAGCACTTAATTCGGCTGCTTGTTTGTCCATGTGATGACCAATGACTGCGCCCGTGGCTCCACCAACCGCTGCGCCTATAATAGCACCAACAGCAGTATTGTTAGACTGCTTGCCGATGATGCCACCAATTACAGCACCTGACCCTGCGCCAATAGCCGTTCCTTTGGCGGTGCTGGATGCCTTGCAGCCTGCTATTACCTGCACGCCCATTATTAATAATAGGATCCAACTGATTCGATACAAACCTGATAATTCTGTTTTCATGTTGATTATTTTTTATGATGTACTCACCTGTCTTATATAATAGTGCCAGATTGAGTTTTCTTTAATACCTGTAAGATTCTGGTTAGGAGGAGTTCATTATAATCGGTATTTAGCCTGATTAGCTGTTAATACGATAGGCCAGGATGGCTATCATTTTTGGAAATGATGAGTTTCATGCTCAAGAGATGTGGAATAACCTCTACACAAATTCTATTGGCGTATTAAAATCATTCCTTTCCCCTGCAATAAGTCGGTTTCAAAGTGCTTTCAAGGTGGCACGTAAATTTCAAGGGGGGATAATAACTTTAAAAAACCCAATCATGAAAAATTTATTCAAACCAACCTTGCTTGTCGTGCTGATGTCCTTGACACTGGCCTCAACTTCCGAAGCGTTTTCAAAAAATCCACGGAAGGCTAACACTGAAATAATTAGCGAAGCAGAAGCGCAGAAATTGACCAGTCGCCTGGACGAGATAAAAGCGATGGACGCTTCCAGCATGACCCGCAAACAAAAAAGAGAATTGCGACACGAAGTTAAGGCAATCAACGAAACACTTCACACCAGCAGTGGGGGAGTTTATGTTTCGGTAGGCGCGCTTATCATTATCATCCTGTTGTTAATCATTCTTTTTTAATAAATCTGATTTCCAGGTCTTAACAAAATAAAGGGCAGGCATACAGCCTGCTTTAAGTTGACATCAAATAAAATTAATAAAATGAAAAAGATAGTAATGTCATTGGTAGTTATCGTCACACTCGCGACCGTAACAGCAAAAGCCCAAAACTTAAGCAGCGAATACAATACAGCATTAGGTGTAAAAGTATGGGGAAATGGTGGGGGAATTTCTCTCAAACATTTTGTTGGCAACAATAATGCGTTGGAAGGAATTGGCTACTTCTGGAGAGGAGGCTCACGGATTACCGGATTGTATGAGTTCCACTATGACATCGCAGGAGCACCAGGCTTAAAATGGTATGTAGGCCCAGGAGTTCACCTAGGCTTTTACAATGGTTACTATTATGATAAATACTATAATGATGGAAGAACACATGGCAATTATTTTGGAATTGATGGAGTTCTCGGTTTGGATTATAAATTCAATGGCGCACCTATCAACCTTTCACTTGACTGGCAACCCTCTTTTGAATTTGGGGATAACCAGGGCTTTATAGGTTCGTGGGGTGGATTGGGTATCCGCTACACCTTTAACTAACCTTTGACTTGTATTTATTCACATGTAGTAGAAAATATTTAACACTAAAAAGATAACACCATGAAAACGAGTTTTAACATTTTTGTTTTGGGCCTTGCCCTTGTTGTTGCGCAAGCTTGCGGATCAAAATCTGAATCAACCAGTGAAACAACGGAGGCAGTTGGCACACCTGAAACTGCAGTTGTTCTCACTATGGAAGAAAAAAGAGCTAAGATGGCAGAAGTGAAAGCTGCCCTGGCAGAAAAAAGACGCATAGCCTTTGAAGAACGATTTAAGAATACACCTTACTATACCGATGCGCAGGGCAATGTGGTGTTCAACAGAGCTGAAGTGGATCCATCTTTTGTAGGTGGTGAGGATGCTATGATGAAATATCTGAAAGACAATATTGTATTTCCGAAGGATGCAGAAGAGAAAGGATTGGAAGGAACAGTCTTCGTTGATTTCGTTATCGGTGCAAACGGAACGGTGCGCGAAGTAACGGTGACTGATGCAGTTGGTGAAGATGTGGATCAAAGTTTTAGAAATGAAGCCGTTCGCGTTGTTACCTCTATGCCAAAATGGACGGCAGGTCGTCAGAATGGCAAACCAGTAGATGTTAATTTCAGCTTGCCGATTACATTTCAACTTTTATAGATTCAAAAGAGTAGTCAGAAAGTGTGGATGATTTCTGCACTTTCTTTACCTAATAAATAGAAACCAATTTAACAGAAAAACTTAAAATGAAACCAAGAACAGAAATAATAGGAAACCGGATCGTCAACTCAGTAGAACAGTTGGCTAGTTTTCTCCAGCCTGGAGATATTTTCCGGAAAATCAATAGCAGAGTTGTTTACAAGTTCGATCAACTAAAACTTAGCGAAAAGCTGGTTAGTTGTGAAACTCTCGATACGCATGTGGCAGAGAATATTTATTACAACTCTCCTGTTTTTAAACTGGTTTTTAGATAAGCCAGGGTTACAGAAACATCGTAATGAGTATGCGTGGCTCCAAAGTGAAAAAAATTATTGGAATTACGGTTGGCGCCATTCTTATTAGTGTAGTGCTTGTCATTCTGTTTATTTCGCCCCTCACCAAGTACTTACTTGAAAAATATGACGTCAAATTAATCGGACGTGAATTGACGATGGATTGGGCGTATGTGAATCCCTTTACCGGTTATGTTCACCTAAACGATCTTAGAATTCAAGAGGAAAAAGGCGACAGTCTCTTTCTATCAGTCGAAGGTGCAAGTGCTAATTTTACGTTGCGGAAACTACTCTTTCAAACTGTTGAGATAACGCAAATCACTCTTGATAAACCCTGGGTAAGAGTAATCCAACGAAAGGATACCTTAAATTTTGACGACATCATTCGGATATTTACTCCGGATAGTATAAAAACGCCAGACTCGAAATGGAACGTGATACTGCTCAATACGAAAGTAGTTGACGGTGAATTTCATTATATCGAGAAGATAATTCCAATTAACTATTTTATCAGACACGTGAATATAGAAGGCCTGGGCAGGGAACTAAACGGGGATTCGCTTACTGCGAAGTTTTCCTTTCAGGAAGGAAAAAGCAACGGTGTTATGAAGGGGAACTTTATGATAAACGTTAGTAATCTGGACTACCGGCTGGCCGTGGATGTTAATGATTTTGATCTCGAAGTGATCCGTCAATACATTTGGGAATT
>JANOQK010000453.1:0-4124 GCA_031414855.1 Bacteroidia bacterium
TATTGCAAAGAGGGGAGAGGATGAGATAAACAAAGCGGCACTGCTATTCCACCGGCACGCCAAATGGCCCATTGTATTTTCACATAATCAAAACCTGGATTCACCATGAAGCAAACCCGCTGTTCCTTCAAATCATTTTGAGCATTTAAAAGGAATGTCGCAAAAAGTGAAGAGCTGATTAATAAATCACTATAGGTATAAGTTTCACCATTCGAAACAACTGCACTATTGGTTGAATGCTTGGTGGCTTGTTGAATAAATTCAGACATGAATTGTTTTTGCCTACTATTGATTATCCACTCACTGATGACGATAACTGCTTACTGATAACTAATTGCTCCTATTCAAAAGTATAACTCATCTCACCCTCCTTACCATCTTTCAACTGGATGCCCAGCGCTTTCAAGTCGTCACGAATTTTATCGGAGAGGGCAAAGTTTTTGTCTGTCCTTGCTTTCTTCCGAAGTTCAATCAAAACATTTATAGTTCCGTTTAATAATTCATCATCCTGTTCTTTCTCTTCTTTCAATCCCAAAACATTTTCCATGAAACCAATAAAGGTATTCTTGAAAGTGGTGAAGGCTTCCAAACTAAAATTCGCGAATGATAGATTTCCCGACTTCATATCATTGATGCGTGCCGACATTTCAAACAACACAGCTAGCGTCTTCGCTGTGTTAAAGTCATCACTCATATTCAGATAACATTCATCTCCCAAACGGTTAAGTTCAGCATCCACGGTTGAATTACTTTTTTGTCCTTCTGGATAATTAAGGCTTTTAATAATACCTAATGCATTCACTAACTTTCTAAATCCTTTTTCTGCAGAGCCAAGTGCTTCATTTGAAAAATCTAATGTGCTTGAATAATGTGATTGAAGCATGAAGAACCTCACTGTCATTGCGCCATAACCTTTTTCAAGTAAGGGGTGGTTTCCTGAAAACAATTCGCGAGGTAAAAAAGAGTTGCCTAAAGACTTGCTCATTTTTTGACCATTCACTGTTAACATGTTTGTATGGATCCAATACTTAACCGGATCTTTTCCATTGGCACCAACAGCCTGTGCTATTTCACATTCGTGATGAGGAAACTTTAAATCCATTCCACCACCGTGAATATCAAATGCTTCACCTAAATATTTTGTGCTCATCACGGTGCACTCAATGTGCCAGCCTGGAAATCCATCTCCCCAAGGCGAAGGCCAGCGCATGATGTGATATGGAGAAGCTTTTTTCCACAGAGCAAAATCTATTTTATTGCGTTTCTCATCCTGACTATCTAAGGCACGGCCACTTTCCATCAACTCTTCAATCACTCTACCAGAAAGTATTCCGTAATTATGTTGCTCATTGTACTTTGTTACATCAAAATACACCGAACCATTCGCTTCGTAAGCAAAACCGTTTTCAATTAATTTTTTTGTGATCTCAATCTGCTCAACAATATGACCTGTAGCTGACGGCTCAATACTCGGAGGCAGAATATTAAATTGACGCATCACTTCATGGAAACCTTCCGTATAGTTCTTCACAATTTCCATGGGCTCCAGCTGCTCCAATCTTGCTTTCTTTGCAATTTTGTCTTCGCCTTCATCAGCATCGTTTTCAAGATGACCAACATCAGTAATATTGCGAACGTATCTCACTTTGTAGCCCAGGTATCTGAAGTATCGGGTGATGATATCGAACGACAGAAAAGTACGTACGTTGCCAAGATGAACATCGGAATATACCGTTGGCCCGCAGACGTACATACCTAAATGACCGGGGTTTACAGGTTGAAATAATTCTTTACTCCCGGAAAGGGAATTAGTAAATTGAATAGGAAATTTTGAGATCACAGGTAGTCTAAATTTGAGTTGCGAAATTACAACTTATTGGAATACGAAGAGAATACTTTGCATGAGGAGAAATCCTACCATATAGATTGCTATCCGGTAAAAAAATACTCAATGAATTTCGGAGTAGAGGTATGAATCTAAATTCTTTCGGGTAATGATTTCTAATGGGAAATGATTGATGACCGATGATACTTTTTTATAGAGTAAGTAATTGGACAGATTGCTGATGCCCATTAAAGCTTGCCGCTTAGGATTTTGATTGATTAGTGCGTTGATCTTGCCAGCCTTCAGATAATGAAGATTTTCTTCTATTAAATCATAGCCAACCAGGCGAACATCGTTTCTGCCAAGCTTTTCTAAAACCTGTGCAACGCAAAATGCTTTTGATGTGCTAACAAATACTCCTTTTAGCTGAGCAGATGACAACAACTCTTTGAGTTGTTCATCAAATCGGGTTCTGTCTGGATGACTCAGCTTTAAGGTGATGATCTCGTTGTTTTGATCTCTTAGATTAGCGAAGAATGACCTGAACCCCTTCTCCTTTTCAACCAGGTGAATTGAATTTTCAATATCCTCATAAAAGTGAATAATGGCGTAGGAGCAAGCTGTTCGATGGCCATAGAACAATAGCTCACCAGCAAGCTCACCGCTTTGAAACGAATTTTGGCCAATGAAACTTAATGGCTCAGCTTCTGGGATATAGGTATTGATTAATACGTATGGGATATTGTTTTCTTTAAGAACCTTGAGAAATGGTACGGCTCCATAATAGAAGAGTGGGGCTGCTAATACCGCATCTGGCTTAGAGTGATAAACTTCTAATGATCGTTGTAGAAATGAAGCTTTATCGTGTTGATTGAAATAGAACGGATCTATAGTGACACCATATTGATTCCATTCTTCCGATGCTAGACTCAACCCAGTAGAGGATTGGCTCCAATAGGGGTCAAACTTTGGATCAGGAACCATGGCAGCAATCCGATAGGTCTTGTTAGCTCCAAGGGTCCGTGCAATCAGATTGGGTTTATAATTACTATTGTTAATAACACTAAGAATTCTTTCCTCAGCCTCTTTGGATACTTTACCTCTGTTATGAAGTACTCTATCCACGGTGCCCTCAGAAACTCCGGCAAGTAGAGCAATATCTTTGATCCGGATGCTTGGCTTATTCATCTAAAAACCTTTATTAAAAGGTGTGATTTATTACACCTTTCAATGAAGGTAATTAATTTCTTGTATTTGTAGTGTGTACGCACACATGATTAGTGTTTGCGACCACATGGATAGTATCTTGACTAATGAATGTTAGGAGGCAAAAGGTGTCCAAAAAGGCACTCAAACGGAGTCGCTAACGAAACCGGAAACGTGTGCGGTAACGATTGCGAAACATTTTTTAACATTTTTTTACCGATTTAGCAGTAAATACTATATTTTGTGAACTGAATCAAACTCAGAATGAAGTTTTGCCTATTAAGTTATTGCCAATTGATTGAATCTATTAACCCTTAAACAACTATAAACTAAATTCAATGAACATGAAAAAACTGTACAACAATTTGAAGCGAAGTATGCTTCTCTTGCTGTGGCTAGCCAGCTCTCATGCGCTGTTCGCCCAGGAAAGAGTAGTATCTGGATCCGTAAAGGATGAAAACGGAAGTGGAATGCCTGGTGTTAACGTTCTTATTAAAGGGACGAGCACAGGAACGGCCACCGATGCTGCTGGGCAATACCGCCTAAATGTGAGTGGAGATCAAGGAACATTACTAGCGTCCTTTATCGGTTACGTAACTAAAGAGATTAGCATTGGTTCTCAATCTACCATTGATATTAAAATGGAGCTTGATGTGCAAACGCTTACCGAACTTGTTGTAACTGGCTACGGTGTTGACAAGCGCAGAGAACTAACAGGTGCTGTTTCTACTGTTAAAGCGAAAGATTTGGTATTTGCGCCATCAGGTAACGTTGAGCAAATGTTACAAGGTCGCGTTGCTGGTGTTACGGTTATCACAAACGGTCAGCCTGGTACAACCAGCCAGATCAGGGTGCGTGGCTTTGGAGCTTTTGGTGGAAATCAGCCTCTCTATATTGTAGACGGTGTTCCTACTGAAGATATCCGTTTCCTTAATCCTGATGATATTGAAACTACTACGGTATTGAAGGATGCTGCCTCAGCTTCCATTTATGGTGCTCGTGCGGCAGGCGGTGTAGTTGTTTATACCACTAAGAAGGCAAAAAGAGGCCAGAAGTTGGTGGTAACCTATGACAACATGTTTGGTGTAACAAC
>JANOQK010000454.1:0-6896 GCA_031414855.1 Bacteroidia bacterium
GGAGAATCGTTTGCTAAATTAATTGCTGCCTGTTCATCTTTAACTTTAAAAAGAACTGCAACGGGACCAAAAAACTCTTCGTAGTACACAGGGTTATCAGGCAGCATATTGGTGATAACAGTAGCCTCCATATAGGCGCCCGGTTGATCTATTCTTTTGCCTCCTAATAAAACTTTAGCACCTCCAGCCTCTGCTCTCTTAACCTGATCGGCTATTTTAACCGCAGCTTCTTCGCTGCTCAAGGGACCTATATTTGTATTAGGTTCCATTGGATTGCCAATTACCAAACCTGCTAGTTTGCTTTTTAATTTTTCAAAAAAATCATCCGCTATACTTTCAACTGCAATAAATCTTTTTGATGCAATACAACATTCGCCATTGTTGTTGATTCTGCCTACCACAGCCCATTCCACTGCTTTATCAATATCTGCATCATCCAACACAATAAATGCATCACTACCTCCTAATTCCAAAACAGATTTTTTTAAATACTTACCAGCCTCTGTTGCAATACTTGCACCTGCCGCCTCACTACCCGTAAGTGAAACGCCTTTTATTCTTTTATCAGCCACTAAGGCCGATGCTCTTTTTCCAGATATAAGCAGATTGGTGTAAAGCCCAATTGGGGCACCTGCTTCTAAAAACATTTCCTCAATGGCAATGGCGCATTGCGGAACAATTGAAGCATGTTTAATTAGAATGGTGTTACCCACCATTATATTGGGTGCTGCAAAACGTGCAACCTGATAAAAAGGAAAATTCCAAGGTTGTACACCGAGTAATACACCTATCGGACTATGCCGAACCAATGCCTGTCCATGTACTGGTTTTAATATCTTATCCGCTAAAAATGATTCCGAATGGTTGGCATAATAATCAAAGATTTCTGCACTCAGTTTAATCTCTCCTTCAGCCTGTGCAACTAACTTACCCATTTCAAGAGTGACTAATTGGGCAAGCTCTTGCTTTTTCTTTCTTAACAAACCGGCTACGTTATGCAATAGCTCTGCCCTTTTTGAGTAGGCTGTTCTTTTCCAAGATGCGAATGTTTCCACTGATTTTGCAATGGATTGATCAACCGCAGTTTCAGACATTTCTTCAAATGTTTTAACTACTTTATTAGTTGCAGGATTAGTGCTTTGTATTGACATGATTTTGTTTTTTATAATGTAATAATTATAAGGCTAGTTGATATTGAGGTACTGTATCGGCTTCAATACACCAGAGTAATTCTTTAATAAAAATTGCAGCCAGTTTGTCGGAATTAAGTTTATCCATCGCTTTTTCATTTTCGTCATAAGCTTTATCTACCGTTGGTACAGAGAACATAGCAGGGATTGTCCAGGCCATCATTTTCCAAAGTGTGAATTGAAGTGATACCAAAGCCTGGCTACCGCCAAACGGTCCGTTTGAAACGGTAACTATCGCAATCGGTTTGTGTTTCCATTCTTCATAAAGCAGGTCAATAGCATTTTTTAAACTGGCAGGATAGCCTCCGTTATATTCTGGCGTTACGATGATAATTCCATCTGATGATTTAATCTTAGCTGCAAATTCAAGAACATTTTCAGCTGGATCAATCAAAGTTTTTAATGTGCCTTCGAAGATGGGAAAGTTGTATTCTTTCAAATCAATGATCTCTGTAGTTGCCAGGTTGTTTCCATTAAGATAATTTTGAAAATAAAGCGAAACGTTGTGGCTTTTTCGCCCTTCTCTAACGCTGGATGAAATGATTGAAATGTGCCGCATAACTATTTTTTATTAAAAATTTTGTCTATTTCCTTTGAAAGTTTTACATCCTTTTTGGTAATGCTATCTTTGGCTTCGTGTGTGAATAGTCTTATATCTACCTTGTTGTACACATTGCTCCAATTTGGATGATGGCCCATTTTTTCAGCAGCAAAAGCTACCTTAGTCATGAAAGTAAAAGCTTCTACAAAGTCCTTAAACTTAAAGCTGCGTTGCAATCGATTGTTTTCTTCTTTCCACATAATGTTTTCATTTTTTGATTTTCATTCCCACTTTTTTTTATCCATCCCAGCAAGGATCATTCGGCTGCTTATCTTTAGATGTTGACATACTTTTTTTCTTAGTTGCCATAATTATCTTTTCTTACTATGAAAATATCAAATTGTTGCTGCATCAATTACAAAACGGTAACGGGCTTCTTTGTTCACCACTTTTTTCCATGCTTCATTTATTTCTTCAGCTTTGATTATTTGTATTTGCGGATAAATTTTATTTTCTGCACAATAATTCATTACGGCTTGTGTCTCGGGAATGCCACCAATCAACGAACCGTTGAAGTTCACCCGATTAAAAATCATATTTGTATTATTAATCATCAGTTCTCCATTTATAGGTTGCCCTACTTGTGTGAAAAACCCATACGGTTTTACACAATCAATATAACCTGACATTTCATACGCATAAGGCACAGTAGAAATCATGAAATCCAGTTTGCCTTTCCAGGGTTTTAAATCTTCCACCGAATTCACCACAATCACTTCTTTCGCACCAAAACCTTTGATGTCATTTACTTTTGAAGGAGAGGTGGTAAAAGCATACACTTCCGAACCTTTTGAAACAGCTAATTTAATTGCCATATGTCCTAAGCCTCCGATGCCTGCTACTCCAATCTTATCGCCTTTTTTAAACTTCACTTTCATTAAAGGCGAATAGGTAGTAATGCCTGCACAAAGCAATGGTGCTGCATATTGCAATTCTATATTATCAGGAATTTTGATACCAAAATGTTCTGTTACTACAATATTGCTTGAGTATCCACCTTGTGTTATTCCTGTTGGTGATGATTTTTCGGGAGCACCGTAAGTGCCAACCATACCTGTGGTTTCGCAATGTTGTTCTTCGCCATTTTTACAAGGCTCGCATTTCATACAACTATTTACCATGCAACCCACGCCAGCTTTGTCTCCAACTTTAAACTTGGTTACATTTTTTCCTACTGCTGAAACTATTCCTGCAATTTCATGCCCCGGCACTTGTGGATATTGCTGCTTTCCCCAATGTCCTTTTATTGTATGAATGTCGGAGTGGCAAATACCACTGAACTTGATGTCAATTAAAATATCGTTGTCGCCAACTAGCCTGCGCTCGAAATTCCAGGAAACCAATTCTTTTTTTTCATCTTTTCCCGCATAGCCTTTTGAATTTATATTCTTGCTCATGTTGTATGTTTTATTTGTTTGTGAAAAAAGTTGAAGTGGATTTGCTAGCAACACAGTTGCCCCGACTAAAGAAGCATTTTGAATAAAATTACGTCTTGATTGATGGTTACTTTCTTGCATTGCTCTTTAGTATTGTTTTGTGATTTCAATTTAGAAATTGTCAAATCCTTCTTCTTTTACTCTTGAAATGATTAGCTGATAGATGATATCATCAATGTTTTTAATGTGCCTTCAAAGATGGGAAAGTTGTATTCTTTCAAATCAATGATCTCTGTAGTTGACAGCTTGTTTTCAAAATGATCTTTTTGAAAACAAAGAGAAACGCTCTGGCTTTTTCGTCCTTCTCTAACGCTGGAGGAAATGATAGCAATAAGCCTCATCATTTTTCTTTTTTAAAAATGTTATCTATTTCCTTTGAAAGTTTTACATCTTTTTCTGTAACGCTATCTTTTGCTTCATGCGTGAATAGCAATATATCTACCTTGTTGTACGCATTAGTCCAATTAGGATGGTGGTCCATCTTTTCAGCCGCAAACGCAACCTTTGTCATGAATGTAAAAGCTTCAACAAAGTCTTTAAACTCAAAGCTTCGTTGCAGTTGATTGTTTTCATTTTTCCACATGATTGCTTATTTATTTTGATTTTCCAGATTCACTTAGTGCAATGGCTATAGCTTGTTTTGGGTTTGTTACAATCGTATCAGATTTACCACTATGTAGTTCGCCCTCTTTAAATTCATGCATCACCTTTGCTACTTTATTTTGAGTAACACTTATTTTATTCTTTTTCATTATTCGCTTTTAAATAAGAAAGAGCTTAAATAAGCTTTTATGCCTTTTCTTTAATAGTGTGAAATTTATCTATGAATTTGCTTTTGATTACATCTTTATAGCACCTTCCTTGCTTGTGATTAAATTTGTTCCTGTTACAACTGATGCCACCATTTTTAATAAGTTAATCATTCTGTTGCCGTCAGTATCCCAATAATAAGCGGTGGTTGGTTTTACTTTTATAACAGAAATATTCGGGTCGTCTTTACCTTCTTTAAACCAAATTTTTGCAACAGGTGTCCAGAGTTCTTCAATTATCATTTTATCTGAAACTATTTCAGCTTCACCATTTACAACTAAATAGCTTCCCTTTCCCGGATGTGAAAAAAAGAGTTGCACATTTTCGTCTGTTAATATGGCTTTGTTTTTATCACTGCTCTTTTCACTAAAAAACCAAACATTGCCTTGGTCGCAAACTTTTATTGCGGTCATGGGGCAGCATGTAGAGCCATCATCTGTTTCCAGGTTGGTGCAGAATAGGCAAATATTGATTTCCCCAACTAAACTTTTAAGTTTATCAATTGCTTCCTTGCTATTAAGATTTTTTATATCGCTCATTTTATTCTTTTGTTTGTGATCATTCAATTTTATTACTTGTGATCAAATTCTTTCCGTACGAAAATGTTGTCCCTATTTAAGTCAGGCCAAATTGTTACTAGTCTTTCAAGACTATTTCATTCTCTCCTCATGCTGCTGGAGCATTTCCAAATGACTTTTTAACCCCGGGAGTGTGGACGAGAGCAGGTCTTTTAAGGCTACATCTTCTGTCTTATTCATCCGTGATTCAAACTTGCGGATACTTTTTTTATGATTTTCCTGAAGTTGCTCACACCATTTGATGTCAAAATCTTTTCCACTCATTTGTGCTAAATCGTTTTTATCTTTCATGGCTTCGTCAGTCTCTGTTGTGGGTACACTTATACCTTTTGAGTTGGCATACCCCGTCAAACTGTGCAGCACTTTGGTGTGGTCTGTTTCCAACATGGTAGCCATTTTTTTCACCTCCATGTCAGTCGATTTGTTTTGAGCTAATTGTGCGAGATTAATTTCAGCCAAATTAGCTGCCACCGCGTTCACAATAAATTCGGCATCCTTTTCATCATCTCTGTCTTCAAAAATCTCGTCATTTTGGGCTTTGGCAGTTTCCGAACTGTCTTCTTGTTTGGTGTTGGGCTGGCAAGCCGAGAAAATTAAGGTCGACAGCACCACTGTTTTTAAGATAGTTAATGATTTCATGTTTTTTTATTTAATAGTCAATACGTTCACGTTCAATAGTAAAAGTCATACCATTTCTATTTTCGAGCATTTAAGGTTTTACAGAAAAAATTTGAGACTAATTTTCCACAGCCAATGTTCCGTTTGGGTAACTTTCTTCTTTAAAACATTTAATTATCAATTTTTATGATCCCAAAATCTTTACTAAGTCTGCATTCAGTTTTTGCCTTTCAGTATAGAGTAACACAAAACGGATGAGGATTTCCTAGCTAACGAAGAGCTATCTTACGAAAATAAGAGAACAGGTACCGAGATGGAAAGGATCGGATAGCTGAAGATGCCCTGGTTTGTTCATCGCATATACACGCACCTCTTTCTTTTTTTAAAAGACTGATAGTGTCACGAATCAAGTTATCAAATTATATGCGTTACGAGGAAAGTGGATGACAATCCCCCAAATGACGCACCTCATCACCCATTACCTTCACCTTTTTTCATATGCCCATTCCTCTCTTTCATCTCTTGGATTCTATCAATAATTTCGCTTGTCTGCTATCGCAGTCATATAGTATTTATATTGCCTCTCTTCAACATTAGCAGATGCGTTTGATGCAACGCCTGTAATGTTAAATCGTTCCTCGAGGATTTGATAGGCCGATTTATAACGATAAGCATCCTTTCCTATAATCAGAATCGGAGTTTCAAGTAATAGAAAATTTTTACTGATAAGCGTTGACATGTCGTTGGCGCTCATAGACTCCTCTCCTTCTTTTGTCTCCCCTTTAATTATGTCCAAGTACGATTCGTCCATGAGGTCTTTTATCTCTACGTTCATTTTATTGGCAATTTCTGCCAATTGAGTTTGGGTAAGAGCTTCTCTTTTTAAGTCAAGCGTTTTGACTTTGAATGTTGAAATGGTTTCGACAAAAGCCCTCATCTTTTTGTCTTTATCCTTATCGGAATGAATAATGAGAGTTAGTTCATTCGGCTGATTTTCTATCATATAATTTTTACTTTTTTAAATTCTCCGCTCCTTGTGAATGGATACTTCAATTTCATAAACTTGCGCAGATGACTCAGTGCAGATCTTTGTAGTCCCGCTTTCTTCACTGAATGGATCGCTCCAAACCAGCTTGCGGCTTACTAATGCGCATCGATGCTTGCACATAAGGGACTTGCACCCTTTGGATAATCATTCTATATTCCCATCTGGAATATAGTCACGCCATACTGGGCGCACACAAAATGCATAATCAATGGCTGGGTTCAGGGTAAATTTGTAGTTAAGTTTTTTAAATAACGTTTGGTATCGTGGGACAGTGACTTGCTTCGAATTCCCGCCACTGCTTATGCACAAATGTTGGATGCCATATAACAGAAACATTCCTCAGACTGACTCCTGAAGACTATAGAAATATCTAAAATTTGAGAATACTTAACCATGAAATGGGATAACAATCTTAACCTAAAATCAACCCTGGTATGATCCATAATAAATTCAAGCTGTCGAGTTTTTGCTTGACACTTTTCTTTTTTTCTCATACAGCAAATTCTCAAAACAAGCCCAATATTGTATTGATATTTCCAGATAATATTGGTATGGGAGAAGTGAATTCGTATGGAGGTGTTCGTGGTGTTCAAACCCCCCATATTGATAAAATAG
>JANOQK010000455.1:0-7470 GCA_031414855.1 Bacteroidia bacterium
ATTCGTACTTTTTGTAGCCGATGAAAAAATTGTTTTATCGGGCACGGAAGAACAAACAACCCATCAGCGAATGGAACTCACTGCGGTGATAAAGGCATTTGACTATCTTGCGAATGCGAATATAGATGGACAATCCATACGGATTTTTACTGACAGTCAGTATGTAGTGGATATACCCAGGCGAAGTGACAGGCTGAAGGCAAAATCGTTTTTGACAAAAAGTGGTTTGCCTATTCACAATGCTGACTTATTAAACGTGCTCATAGAGTATATAGAAAAACAGACACCGACCTTTATAAAAGTAAAAGCACATCAGCGAGACCTTCCAAGCGTCAATCATGAAGTGGATGAACTATCAAGGAAGTTGGTAAGAGAGGCGGTAAAGCAAGCTAAACAAAAATGAAGTGAGGTATTTTTTTCACATCGGATTTAATGGCTATAAGTATAGAGGTTGGCAGAGTCAACCCGTAGCGCTCAATGTTCAGCAGGTTGTAGAGAGCACGCTCAGCAAGATAGTGAAGGAGCCTATATCTATTATGGGATGCGGAAGAACAGATGCGCAGGTGCATGCCAGCCAGTTTTTCTTTCATGTGGATATTGTGAAAGTATGGGACTATGACTTGTTGTTCCGGATCAATAAAACATTACCTGATGATATCGCACTGTTTGAGATTATTCCGGTACAGGACAATCAACACGCGCGATTTGATGCAACCCAGCGAACGTATGATTATTTTATTCATACCTACAAAGATCCCTTTTTAAGTACTGGAAGCGCTCTGTATCTTGAACGGAACCTAAATCTGACAAAGATGAAAGAGGCCGTTTCACTTTTACCAAGGTATCACGACTACAGGGCTCTTTGCAAAACACCCGCCATCTACAGAACAACGATATGCAAAGTAACTTCTGCTGTATTATTTGCGGATGCTTCCGGTGACCGTTTGCGTTTTCAAATAACAGCGGATCGTTTTCTGGGTAGGATGATACGAATTATTATGGGCAAACTATTGATGATTGGAAAAGGAGAGTTAAGTGTGGAAGAATTTGAAAGTTATCTCATTACAAAAAGAACCCCTGAAACGTTTGAGCCAGCGTATCCGCAAGGTCTATATCTTTCAAAAGTCACGTATCCATATTTGGATATACCACCACGCTCAGAATTCTCAACTATTCAGAATCAAATCGATGACTGGCAAATGCTTTAGGGTCTTTATTTTTTCTACCTTCACAGGATGTCGTTACAGTACACACTAGAATTAGTAGGCACATTTTTCTTTGCCATTTCAGGCGCATTGGCTATTCGGGGTCGCCACAGTGATTTGTTTGGTGCCGGGTTTACAGGCTTTGTTACGGCAATCGGTGGAGGTACCCTTCGCGATATGATGTTAGGAAGTTATCCATTGGTTTGGATTGCGGACATTAATTTTCTCTACTCCATTCTTGCAGGAGTAATAGTGGCCTATTTATTCTTCAACTACCTGCTGATGTTGCCAAAAACACTTTTGGTTTTCGATACTCTCGGAATCTCACTTTTTACCATCCTGGGTGTGGAGAAAGCCTTGAGTCTTGGTGTGCGTCCGGAGATTGCAGCAATCATGGGAATGTTCACCGCAATAATGGGCGGAGTGTTGCGCGATACGCTCACCAATGAAACGCCTGTCTTGTTTCGAAAGGAGATTTATGCGACAGCCTGTTTGGCGGGAGCTGTGCTCTACCTTTCCCTTTTTTATTTCAACGTGGATCGGGATATAAATATCATCATCGCCAGCGGCTTGATACTCATCATTCGGTTACTGGCGGTAAAGTATAAACTGACTTTGCCAAATTTTGGAAGAGCCTGATCGTTCATCAAATTGTTGAGAAAATGAGGAAAGAGTTGGCAAAGGATTCGGGAGTTCGTAAAAAATTCAAAGCAGTATTCATTCGCATAGGCAAGAAGACGGGCTTCAATGGTTATTCCGAAGAAACCATCTTGCTAAAGAATATTCTAGACGCAGAAACTAATCTGATGGTAGCGGATCATGTGTGGTTCAACTATACCAAAGGTTTTGAAAAACTATCTTTAACAGAAGGCATTATACTGGAGTTTGAGGCGAGAATAAAGGAGTACCGAAAAGGGTATGTTAATTCACGCTATAAAATCAATACTAGCAGCATCGACTATAAGCTAAGCCACCCAACCAAGATTAAAAAAATTGGATAATTATTCGATATGATTTTTGTACTTTGGATTCAATTGAAGATCAATCAACGAGTGTCTAATGGCAGAAGATTCAGTTATTAATTGTGCGGCTTACAGTGAAGGGCGCAAAGTATCAGACGTTACGATAGCTGATATAAGCGAAGTTCTTAAGGAACCTGATAAGTTTATCTGGATTGGTCTTCATGAGCCAGGTGCCGATATGCTGAAGAAAATTCAAAACGAATTTGGGTTACATGACCTTGCTATTGAAGATGCACATCGGGCACATCAACGGCCTAAGATTGAATCGTATGGAGATACCCTTTTCATTGTATTGCGCACGGTTCAAATGCACGAAAAACAAATTGATTTAGGAGAAACCCATTTCTTTGTAGGTCACAATTTTATTATATCAGTACGTCACGGTTCGTCATTAGCTTATACGGAGGTGCGCTCACGCTGCGAAAGCACACCACATTTATTAAAAAATGGACCCGGCTTTGCGCTATACGCAGTCATGGATACCATTGTTGACCAGTACTTTCCTGTGATTGATGCTCTTGCTCAGGAGCTTGACGATTTGGAGGAGATGATCTTCGATGAGAAATTCAGGCGAGAGACAACCGCGCAAATCTATCACCTCAAGCGCCAATTGATGGATGTCAAGCGCTCGGTTTCACCCTTGATTGATATTTGCAATCGGTTAATGCGTTTTGACCTTAAATTGATTGAGGAGGAAACGCGGCATTACTTTCGTGATGTCTATGATCATGCTATTCGTATCAATGAAATGGTTGACAATTCTCGCGACCTACTGTCTACTGCATTAGAAGCTAATTTATCCCTCATTTCAATTTCGCAGAATGACGTTTCGAAAAAATTTGCTGGCTGGGCTGCCATCATTGGAATACCAACAATGGTAGCTGGCGTATACGGTATGAATTTTAAATTTATGCCAGAGTTGGATTGGCCGCTTGGCTATCCCATTATTATGTTCATAACGTTTGGATCTTGCATAGCCCTTTACTTCCGCTTTAGACGATCCGGTTGGTTGTGAAAATAATTTCCACGAAAATACTCAGATTCTCTAGTCAGTCTCGTTCCGCATGACTGATCATCTCAACAAGAACCGTTTCATAAATTCTTGAATGGGTCAAAGCCTAGAAGGATTAATAATTACGAAGCCTAGCTTCTGTATTAGACTCTTGTACTGGTTTTTAAGAAAACATGAAACGTGCTCCCCTTGCCAGGTTCACTTGTTACGGATATTCTGCCACCATTATTCTCAGCCATTTCCTTACATAGCAATAATCCCAACCCTGTTCCCTTCTCTCCTTGAGTGCCACGAGTTGAATGCGTAGTGTTCATCTGAAATAACTTGGATATCTCATCTGATGTCATGCCCATTCCTGTATCAGTCACCTGCACTTCTAAAAATTCACCTGACCTTCTGGCCGAAATACTAACCACTCCTCCTGAGGAAGTAAACTTAATAGCATTGTGAATCAGGTTTCGTATGATTAATTCCAATTGATTGGCGTCTACATGAACTGTTTCATTTGCATCAACACCGTTGATGAGTGCAATGCTCTTTGTTCTGGCAGCATCTGTGAACAAATCGGCACATTTATTCACGAGTGGTTTAAGATCATGAGGAGCTGGCGTGTGAGTCCATCCATCCATTTGTGAGTGTGACCACTGCAACAGATTTTCAAGTGTTTCATTTGTGCTTACTACAAGTTGGTTAAGCTTAGGAGCAAATGACTTAAATTCCTGATCGGATATTTCATGACGCACAAGCATGCCTAGCAATCCTTTCAGGCTTGACAATGGACTTCGCAGATCATGCCCAATGATGGAAAAGAATTTGTCCTTTATACTGTTCGCTTGCTCCAGCTTACTATTCTTCTCAGCTATCACCTTGTTCTTTTCCTGTAAAAGTTTATTGGTGGCAGAGCGCTGCATCATCAAGACTATGACCACTACCATAGCAATCAGAACAACACCGAATAATATGCTGTAAATGATCTTCTCCTTCCTTTCTTGTTGATTGGCGAGTTCCAATTCTACGATTCGGGCTTCCCTTTTTTCTTCATCAAATTTCATTTTTGTGATCAAGGACTTTTGTGTGGTCTCCCAATTTACCAGCGAATCTTTCAGGAGTGTATATAACTGATAGTTCTTATAAGCGAGTGGATAATTACCTAATCCTTCAAATCCTTTGGTCAAGCCCAGGTAGGATTCTTTTAACACTTCCCGCTGATTGATTTCCTTACTTTCACGGACGGCCGCTTCAAACGCATCAATTGCTTTTTTATAATTCTTTTGCTGGAGGTACACATTTCCGATAATACTTTTATCATAAGCGATCACGGCTCGGTCTTTCACCTCTTTCCCGAAAAGAATGGATTTGTCCAGGTAGGCAAGTGCGGAATCAAGCTTACCTTCTTGCAAAAAAATCAAACCTTTAGAGTTGTAATTGTAACTCAACAACTGCTTGTTCCCGAGCGAATCCGAGAGATGGATACCCTGTGAAGCGAGGCGGTGCGCTTCCTTCAGATTTTGATTCATGATGGCATAAATCCATGTTATGTTGCCACAAAATGAAGCTATGTTCCGTTTGTCCTTTCTGGCTTCAAATATTTTAAGGGCACTCAGTTGGTAGTGCAGCGCCACGTCATACTGTTTAAAACCAAAGGTGTAGATGTTTCCCAACACTCGGTAGGCCAGAGCCATATTGGATGTGTCCTTTAGCTGTTCGGCAAGTTTCAATGATTGTGTGGCCCGCTCCACCGCCAGGGCATAGTTGCTCTGGCGAAATTCATTTTCTCCTAATCTGTTAAGTGCTATTATTTCACCGGTTTGATAGTGAAGTTTTTTTGACAAGTTGAGAGCCTCTTGTGCATATAACCTGGCTTGCTCTGGTTTGTAAGCCAAATACTTAAAAGACAAGTCGTTCAAAATATTGACCCGAATGGTATCAGAGGTGGCAGATTTCAATTTAACTTCCAGACTATCAAGGGAAGAAAGCTGGGCGAAGGCAGGCAAGTAAACAAAAAGAATTCCAATAAGCACCCCAACTCTTAGCATGCCGAAAAATACAGAAATCTAAAGTATATCAATATCCCACAAGGTAATTTATCCACCGAAGCTCTAACTTCGTTCAACTTCGCCCGTCTATGAAAAAATTGATACTCCTCTCTTTCGTTGTTCTTTTTAATTGTTCTGGTGACAAGAGCCCAAAAACAGCAGCCTCTTCAGAAGCCTCTGCCCAACTGGAAGCATTTGTGTCAGAATTTTCTCCTTCTTATGGAAGAAGACGAAGAGCACCGGATGACGATATGAGCAAAGCTTCGTTTGAAGCCTCTCTCCAAAAAACCAAAGAACAACTGGTGCGCCTGCGCTCCATTGATTCGGCAGAACTTCAGGACGATGATCTTATCGATTGGAAATTTTCACATAGTATCCTTGCAGGACGGGAATTGGAGCAGGAAAAAATACAAGCGTGGAAAAAAGATCCACGACTTTACATGGCGTTCACCAGTATATCGGATGTGATCAACCGGCCTGGCGATGCGCTTGAGAAAATACCGGATATAGAACAGCGGCTGCGACTAGTGCCGGTTCAGTTAAAAAATGGCATTCAATTGCTAGAACAATTTGTGCCGCGTTTTCAGGAACTAAGTGTATTCATGGCTGAAAATGGATTCGCTCTTTTTGAAATTGAATTGCCTGAGTTTATAAAACAAGCAGGCACTGCAGGCGAAAAACTCAAACAACCAGCAGCCGAAGCCCGTGCGGCTTTGTCAACGTTTCTCATTTTTTTAAAAACAGAATTGCCCAAAAAGCAGTCAGGCAATTTTGCTATTGGATTGGAAACCTATAACGAAATGTTAAAAACACAATACCTCATCCCGTATGATGCAGATAGTTTATATCGGTATGGATGGGAGCGCTTTAACATGACACTTGCGGAACTGGAAGCACTTGCCAGGAAAATCGATCCGTCAAAAACCTGGCAACAACTTGCACTTGAAATAAAGCAGGAATATCCTGATCCATCAAAAATGATGGAAGCACATCAGGAGTGGGTGAATAAAGCTGCCGAGCACATTAAATCTCATCAACTCATTCCTATTCCTTGGAAAGAACGGGTGAACGTAGTGCCGCGCGCTGCCTACTTGCGCAAAACATCTTATTACGGAAATTTTTCTATCGCACAAGGATTGGATAAAGACAGCATCTACACGTCTGAGTGGATGATCAATCCGTTCGAAGATCAATGGGAAATCAAGCGCAAACAGGAATACTTAACCGAACACGACTGGGGTGTGATTATTGTAACAGCGCCACACGAAACGTATGCTGGCCACCATGTACAAGGATTATATCAAATGCACAATCCAAGACCTTTGCGAAAAGCAAATGGTATTTCAATTTTCAGTGAGGGTTGGGGTTTGTATAATGAGCAACTCATGCAGGAGACTGGATTTTTTCCAAATGAACGAATCCACCTTCGTCAATTGCAACTTCGCTTATGGCGCAATGCTCGTGTCATTTACGATGTAGGAATGCATACCGGAAAACTAACTTATGAAGAGGCCATTCAGTTAATGACCAATCAGGTGGGCTTCCTTCGTTGGGCAGCTCAGCTGGAAGTGGATTCTTCCACCGCTTCGGCAGGTTATTTTATCGGATACTTTATGGGTATGATGGAAATATTAGATATGCGAGAAGCCTATAAGAAGAAGAAAGGACTGGATTATTCGATCAGCGATTTTCACGAGACCTTATTAAAAATTGGAAATATGCCACCTGCCTTAATGCGTGAGGCATTGTTGAATCAATAAAAATGAAATGACTAAAAAAGTCAAAATATATATCGAAGTGTCATTCCGGGCTTGACCCGGAATCCCGATATGTGCGCACTTTAAGGGATCGCGGCTCAAAGCCGCGATGACAGAAGGACTTTTTAGTTATTCCAGCTTTCTCAACTACTGGTGTATTTTGATTCGCCAAGTTTTGCATGAGCTGCTGCCAATCGGGCAACGGGCACACGTGGACCTGAACAGGATACATAATTAAGGCCAAGCTGATGACAGAATTGAATGGATTCTGGATGACCTCCATGCTCTCCACAAATTCCTACCTTAAGTTCCGGGTGCTGCTTGCGTCCATCTTCCACAGCGAGCTTCATCAACTTGCCCATGGCTTTGCGATCCAACACTTCAAAAGGATTGTCTTTCAAAATATTATTGGAAATATAGAAAGGCAAAAATTTATTT
>JANOQK010000456.1:0-2999 GCA_031414855.1 Bacteroidia bacterium
GAGTATTGGAATGAAGCCGCAGTGTATGTAGAAAAGAATTTCTCCTCCAACTATGGTGAAGTTAGTCATTCGTTTATTTACCCAACTACGTTTACCGAAAGTCGCGCATGGCTCAATCAATTTCTAAAATATCGATTTGCGGAGTTTGGAGATTTCGAAGATGCCTTAGTGAATAATGAAAGTATTTTACATCATAGCGTGCTTACACCTATGCTCAATGTTGGATTACTAACACCAAAAGAGATTATAGATCAAGCTATTGTCTACAGTAATGAAAATAAGGTCCCTCTCAACTCATGCGAAGGTTTTATCCGACAGATATTAGGGTGGCGCGAATTTATCCGAGGAGTCTACGAAACCAAAGGCACGCAAGAGCGAACAACGAATTACTGGAAGTTTAAACGAAAAATTCCAGCATCGTTTTGGGATGGCACAACAGGCATCCCTCCTATTGATAACACCATCAAAAAGGTATTGGCAACTGGATATTGTCACCACATTGAGCGGTTGATGGTATTAGGAAATTTTATGCTGCTCTGTGAGTTTGACCCGGATGAAGTCTACAGATGGTTTATGGAACTCTTCATTGATGCATACGATTGGGTAATGGTGCCCAATGTGTACGGTATGAGTCAGTTTGCCGATGGAGGACTAATGGCCACCAAGCCCTACATCAGCGGGAGCAACTACTTGATGAAAATGAGCGACTACGAAAAAGGAGATTGGCAAGCGATTTGGGATGGCCTGTTTTGGCGCTTTATGAACACGCATCGCGATTTCTTTTTGAAGAATCCAAGATTAGGTATGTTGGTAAAGACCTTTGACAAAATGCCGAAAGAGAAACAGGAAAAACATTTACAAATAGCTACTGCATATCTAACCAAATTAGATAAGAAGTAAAAAATAAAAGAATTAGGCACTTATCGACCTCTAAGTAATCTTCTACTTTATAAACCTTTAGCTAAGTCTAATCTTAGTAAAAACCTGTAAATGAGGAAGCGTTAGTATCGCAATTCCTACAAATAAATTAGATAGTACTAGCCATTCTGTTTGAAAAGCGCTGGATATAAAAATCAGTAGGAGTATTCCTATCCATGCAATTGTAGTAAATGGAAGAGCCTTCCTCACCATAGAAATCCAACCCGGCCAATCGTTAGAGAGTTTCATTTGTTTACGGATTAAATTAAATGAAATGAGTGAATGCCACAATCCGAAGTAGAATCCAAAGCTAAGATATAAGGGTAGCCAGTAAATGATGAAAATCAACAAGAGGCTTTGCAAAACGAATTGATGAATAACTTTTCTTTCCCAACCCAGGCGGGAGTGTAGCAGTAAAAGAATTAGTATATGCAGACCAAGTATTAGGCAGCAATATGGAAACAGCAGGGTACCCCATTCTAACCAAAAAGCCGTACTAAATTTTTTCTGGGTAATTGTTTCCAGAATAGGGGCCGCTGAGTTGATGTGACTGGTCAGAATAAAGGCAATTAAAAGAAGACCGTAAATCGCATACAGTACAGATTCCAATTTTGTATTACCACGCTGGGGCCAATCAATTTCACCAAAGTGAAAGGCCGAAATTCCAATAAAAACAATCAGAGCTAAGGTGGGAAATATCAACCAAATAATACCATAGCCGAGCATGGTCAACAGGTATTTTTTTAGAAACGTGTTAATTGAAATCTTTTGATTACTATTTATAAAGGATTGCCTTTCAATGAAAAAATCCAGGGAACCGTGCGGAACTCCTGTGAGGGCAATGATACCAATCAAAAAGTAAAGCTGGATGTCTTCGCCAATGATGACCACATGTGCAGTGCATGCCAGAAGCAATCCACCAATTAATAGGTACTTCCTTATCTTTTCAAATTCTATCACGTTTCAATTTTGATTGGAAATATTTGAACGATGCATCGAAAAAAAATAAGGGGAACTTAGTACAAGTTCCCCCTTTTCTCTTTTCACCTATTTAATCGAGGGAAGCCTATGCCTTAGCAGTAGATTTGCTGGAAACAGCGATGCTGTAAACCACTAATCCAAAGCCAATCTTATTGATGGCATCCGCGATGTTGTAAAATAAATCTACGTTAGAAGCATTCCAACCAAGACCTGTGTTAAGCCATCCTCCGGGCATACACATGTAGCCAATTGGATAGATAGCCCAACCTACCAACACAAACCACCCTAGGGTATTAATACCTCTCATCACAACCGCATCTCCTGAATTTTTTGCAAGTTGTGCAACTTCACCAAACCAAGCCGTGTATAAAATATATACATAACCAATGGTAGAGATAACACCCCACAGAACGGAGTGACCAGTAGAACCATCAGAAAATGCTTCGCCAATGTAGCCGGCTACGAGCATAAGAACAGAGGCGAAGATTAACTTCCACAATAAGGAAGTCTTCGCACCAGCTGCCTTGGTCAACAAATAAAACTCCACGCACATCAATGGCACGGTCAATGTCCAGTCGATGTAGCGGAGCGCAGTTGGGGTTTGGCCAGTTGCCAAATAATAATCACGCATGTAGAAGTAATGCACAGCAGCAATACCTGTAATTAAGCCGGAAACTAACATGGAAAGTTTCCATTTTCCTTCGACACTTCCTCTTTCAACAAAGAAGAAAACGGCCGCGGCCAACATAGCCATGTAGCCGGTAAAGAATGTAAATGCAATCGGATCATCCACTGGGATGGCCACGATATCAGTTAGAATTGTGAACATATTATTTTGTTTAAGTATTTAAATTAGTAGTTAAACAGACTGTACCGCACATTGTTCAACAGTTTGACTGATTAAAATAGTTTTATGCCAGAAGTATTATTTTGTTTAAGGGATGTTAGATTTTGGGGTAATAAATTCAAAAACGTTAAACAAAATAGCTTTGCGATCTTATGACTGAGGAAAAAGAATATTCATTCTTCAAAAAAAAGACTGCATTAACCGGAACTCTCATGAATAAAATCACCTCGTTTTGATAACAATTTCGGATGTA
>JANOQK010000457.1:0-28984 GCA_031414855.1 Bacteroidia bacterium
TTATTTTAACACAAGCCGCTTCTCGCACCAAGGTGTACTCTGAAATAGTGCCAATACTAAAAGAGCGCTCAATAGATTTTCCATTTAATGTACTTGCCTCTAATCTGGCATGGCCTTGACTTACTTTATTTCCTGCTATGACAGCCGAATTGACTTCACATAAATGTTGATTGCCCTCCTGACAAGCGAAGCATTGATAACAAGGGACAGCCCAATTAAGAATGACTGAATCACCTTCTGTTAAAGAAGAAACTTTGGGACCAACTTTTTTTACAACGCCAGCACCTTCATGACCCATTATCAACGGTTTGCCCCACGCCTGCGAATCCCAATCGGTATGGCAGATGCCTGCTGCTTTTAGTTGGACTAATACCTCATCACCTTGCAGGATGTCATCAACCCGAATAGTTTGAATGGAAAAATTTCCGATGCCGTCAGCAATAGCAGCTTTTGAATCGAGCATTCTTATTACTGTTGAAACAAAATTGGATTGAGTGGTGTGTCTATCACTTGACCGATCACAGCACCCGGGCACCAGGTATTCCAATCATCAAGTTGATTTTCATTAGCCGGTTCTTTTAAACGCATGTCTTTGTCCATATAGATAATGGTCATCACCTTGCGCATCTTATCTGTTTTGTTAGGCCCGGCTCTGTGAAAAACCCAACCGGTATGAAAACTTACTTCACCCATATCAAATGGCTCTACAACTTGCTTAAAATCGTTTAACGTCAATTTTTTTTGAAGCTCTTTTTCGCTTTCATCGCTTATCTTAAGATTCCTTCCTTCTTGTATCTGCTGACTTTTTGCACTGAACTCAAGCGGACCCCATTCAAGTTTTGTTTCTTGCAATGGAATCCAAGCCGTTACCGTATTATCATTGCTCAGCGGCCAATAGTATTGATCGGCATGCCAGGGCGTATGACCTCCACTAGGTTCTTTGAATAGCGCCTGGTCGTGATACATTCTCACTCCTTTAACGCCCAACAAATCGGTAGCGATTTTTGCAAGTCGTTTACTGAACACAATTTCCTTTATTAAATCCGACTTAGTCCACAAATTCATAATCTGCAAAAAGGCTTTGCCATAAGTATCACGCTGCTCCATTGGTAAATGCTGCGTGTTCAAACGCTGCACTTCCTCAGAGATGGTTTCATTCATGTATTGAATCGTGTCAGCAGGCAATACATTTTTCAGTTTAATAAATCCATTTTCCTGAAAGAAGTTGATTTGTTCTTGAGTGACTTGGAAAGGCGCTTCCATAATCCGGAGTGCATGGTTGGTTAAGGTATTCGTCATGGCCATTGTTTTTTGAATTACAAATCACCCCAATATAGCATTCCTAAAGCTTACCTTTTTTGATAAAAAAATAGCTTATTTTGTGTTTCTAATCAGCGCTACGATCAAATACCTGAATTCAGTAGGCAAAATAAGGTATATATGAAGGCCTCATACGAAAAAATATTTCCATTAGGCGAAGCTTCTTTTCATGTCCATGCTTATGAAAAGGAAGAATTCGATGCCCCCTGGCATTATCATCCTGAATACGAACTTACCTACATTCTCTCCAGCAAAGGAGTGCGCTACGTTGGCAATCACTTTGAGAATTTTACGGATGGTGATTTGGTTCTATTGGGGCCTAACTTACCTCACTGTTGGAAGAACTCAGGAAAGCAAACTACAAATGCCAGCGCTATTGTTATACAGTGGAAGGATGATCTGTTTGGCGAAGATTGGTTTCTAAGAAACGAATTTGAAAATATTCATACGCTATTGAAGACTGCAAGCTTGGGCATTAAGTTCGACAGGAAAATTGTCGAGCATTTAGAGCCTGAATTCCTAAGCCTTCCTTCGTTGCCTAAGTTTGAGAGATTGATCTGCTTTTTAAAAATCCTTAATGAACTATCGAAAAGCAAAAGCTCAAGAAAAGTGTGTTCAAATAGCTCACATGAACAGTTCAATCATGGAGACCAAGAAAGAATTAACACCATATTCCAATATGTAAAAGAGCATTATCATCAAAAAATTACACTTACGAGTGTTTCATCAAGAGTGCATATCAGTGAAGAGTCATTCTCCAGATTTTTTAGCAACTTTTTAAGCAAGCCCTTTTTTACGTTTTTGAATGAGTATAGAGTGAATGCCGCTTGCACGATGCTAGTTGAAACGAACTTGCAGGTTTCCGAGGTAGCCTTAGCATGCGGCTTTGAAAGTTTGCCGTTTTTCTTTCGGCAGTTTAAAAAATACAAAGACTGTTCGCCAAGGCATTTCAAATTAGTGTACAGAGGAATAAGAGACACAAGAAACCGGTAAGAATTGTCCTAGCTAAAAAGATCCTACTACAATAACAGCATGTCACTTGGGCAACATGATTAGATAAGTGGGTTTCCCTACAACCCTAAGTCACTCAAAATCGAATAAACAATCTGCTTAAAGAAAGATCTTTTCTTGCTTTGGCGCTTAATCTTACAAGGTATTTTCCATGAAATAGAATCTGTTAACTGGGAACAAAGTACAAATCCGTTTAATCGACACAATTTTCAGAGTTCTTTCCTCTTGCCAATTGCAAGGTTCAACGCTTTTTGACTTAAATCTTGCATGCATCATGTTAGCTAACACCCGTTAAAAACCAATTATTCGGCTCGCACTACTTTTGTATAAAAAAAGAATATAAAAAAACATGAAAAAGGCAATCCGCAATCTTATTGTTGGAAAAGATGTCTACATAGAGTCACACAATGAATTTCAGCGCGTAATGCTTTCAGGCCATTTTGGACTACTGTCATTGCTCGTGATCACATTCTACTTGGTCCTGGATTTTTCGTTTAGGCCAACTATCCTGATATTCATTGTTGCCTTTGCGCTCATTCTCACTTCACTTATTTTTCATCGCAACAGAAAACATTGCCTTGCCAACTATTTTTTATTCCCAACACTTAATTTACTTCTGTTTTTACTTGCGTCAAGCGAAAGTAGCGATACCGGAGCATTTGTATTCTTCATTCCTGTTTCAATAGGTTCCTTTGCTGTGTTCAACTATACACAACGAAAAGTTGCTATGGCATTTGCACTAATAAGTTTTATCTTTTTCGTCCTTACCATTATGGGAGGAGCTTCGATACTTCCCTATAGAAATTTTTCTGAGTCGTACATCCAAATTAGGCAGTTGATCAACTTTGCTGTTGCCTTTCCTGTTACTCTTATGGCTGTTTACCTCCTGATTAGTTTAAACCATCATAATTCATCCCAACTTATTTTGGGAAATAAGCAAATAAAGAAGTTAAATCAAGAACTGGATCGATTTGTTTATAGCACTTCTCATGATCTGCGTGCACCGCTCTTATCTGTGCTTGGTTTGTTGCAGCTAGCAGAGAACTCCAGCTCAAAAACAGAGATGAAAAAATATCATGAGATGATGCAGACACGTGTATTATGTCTTGATAAATTTATCAAGGATATCACAGACTATTCTCGCAATAACCGTCTTGAAATTGTACGTGAAAGCGTCAATCTTGCAGAAGTTTCAACTGACATTTGGGAATCTCTAAAATACAGTGCTGATGCGAAGGGAATTGAATTCATCAATGAAATTCCTGAAACGCTCGTGGTAACAAATGATGGCACCAGATTACGCGTTGTACTAAGCAATCTTATTGCTAATGCCATACGCTACCACGATCACAGCAAAGAGAATAAATACATACGGGTTTACCACCAGTTAACAGACACTTCTTTTTCATTGCATATTGAAGATAATGGTCAGGGTATTGCGCCAGAATTTCAATCAAAAATATTTGACATGTTTTTCCGCGGGAATCAATCTTCACAAGGTTCAGGACTTGGTCTGTACATAGTAAAGGAAACGTTAGCTAAATTGTCAGGAAGTATTCACCTGACATCCATACCTCAGCAAGGAAGCACGTTTTCAATATCACTGGCTCAATAGCTAAACCAGGAGGCTGTCTTAAAAGTCTTATTATTTAAAATGTAATGCCGCCCTTGTTCCGGTACCCCCTTCAGCCAACTGATTATGGGGATCACGGCTCAAGGCCGCGATGACCATCTGACTTTTAAGAAAGCCTCTCCATTGCTCAAACAGTCTAAGCAAACAACCGCTTCGATCCAACCCCATTCATACTGTTGTATGGTAATATCATTTACCATAGGCGAAGTATACCATCCAATTTGGCCAGCCAACACAACTGATTTTTTGTTATTATTTGATCTAAATATTGCATGCAACAGCTAATAGCTATCCTTCCAAAATGCAGCGATTGGAGAGTCCGTATTTTTGATACCACAAAAACCACATAAGAGCATGAAAAGGGCAATCCGCAATCTTATTATTGGAAAAGATGTCTACATAGAATCACGCAACGAGTTTCGTCAGGTGATGCTTTCAGGTCAATATGCTCTACTGTCGCTGTTGGCAATTGCGACATATGTTATAATGGAATTTCGATATGCCAATAGTCAGGCTTTGGTCATCTTCAGCGCTGGACTCGCTCTCGTTGTAATCTCCTTGGTTTTACACCGCCAAAGGCAGCATTGTATGGCCAACACAATCTTGTTCCCAACACTAAATGTTATTGTTTTTCTTTTTGCCTCCAGTGAAAGTATAAAAACGGGAGCCTTTGTTTTCTTTATTCCAATTTCACTGGGCTCTTTCGCTGTGTTCAATTACTCGCATCGGAAACTATCGATGGCTCTTGCCCTGTTTACGTCCATCCTTTTCTCACTTACAATCATGGGTGATATCAGATTAATGAACTTCCGAGTCTACTCGGATACCGATATTCAACTAAGCCAATTGATTAACTTTAGCGTAGCCTTCCCGCTTTCCATGCTGGCTGTTTACATGCTTATCCGTTTAAATCATTTTTCTGCAGCGCAACTCGTGGACAGCAACAATCAATTAGAAAAATTAAATGTGGAGTTGGATCGTTTTGTGTATAGCACTTCCCATGATTTACGTGCTCCTTTATTGTCTGTTCTTGGCCTTTTGAAACTTGCGGAAGGAGCTACTTCCGAGACGGAGACAAAACATTATCATCAGATGATGCAAACGCGTGTTTCCAATCTTGACAAATTCATCAAAGATATTACCGACTACTCGCGAAACAACAGACTGGATATTGTGCGCGAAAATATCCCTATAGCTTCAATGGCAACTGATATCTGGGAGTCTCTTAAATATAGTGCGGATGCAGAAGGGATTGAATTCATTAACGAAATACCGGATGATTTAGTAGTAGCCAATGATGGCACACGACTGCGCGTTGTGGTGAGCAACCTTATTGCCAACGCCATCCGTTACCACGATCAGCGTAAAGAAAAAAAATACATTCGCTTGCATCATCAGTTGACCTCCACTTCTTTTTCATTGCACATTGAAGATAATGGTCAAGGCATTGCGCCAGAATACCAATCAAAAATATTTGAGATGTTCTTCCGTGGCAATGAGTCATCGCAAGGATCAGGGCTTGGCTTGTATATTGTAAAAGAAACACTGGCAAAACTCTCAGGAAGCATTCGGCTTACCTCAACGCTTCGTCAAGGAAGTACTTTTTCCATATCGATGCCACAGCAGAGATAAACAGCGGTGCTGATTTCTTATGGTCTGGCGTGAAGCGTTAGCCAATCCGACTAAAAATTAATGTAACAACTACATACCACTTTTGTTATTTTGCGTGATGGCTATATTAGCTGATCAGCAACTTAACCCAAAGTGGATATTGCCAAAAGCAAGTTGGTGGATTATTCTTGTGCTATTGTGGGTCGCTCAGCTAGCCGTTGCCCAAACTCATGAAATCGATAGCCTTCTTCGAGTAAGTAAAAACAGTACTGGCGTAAAAAAGGTAGATGTCCTTAATCGCCTTACGTATGTTTGGTGGTTAAAGAATTATGATTCTTGCAAATACTTTGCTACTGCTGCGCTTAACCTATCTAAGCAACTGCAGTATGCTGCAGGCTCGGCAGAAGCATCTATTTATCTTGGAATTTATGAGGCTGAAATTACGGGTGATAAAGAATCAAGTATGCGCTTCTTCCGATCTGCTCTGCGCGAAGCCAAAGCGAATGCCAACAAAGGATTAGAAGGATTTGCTTCAACCCAACTTGGAAATCTGTATCGAAACTACGGGTTATACGATTCAGCTTTATTCTATTATAAGGAGGCCTTAGCCCAATTGGATGGAAATGAACAGCCTTGGTTTCTATCCATGGCCTATAGAAATCTATCCAAGTATTGTGGTCTAATTTTTCAGCCCAATCAAGAATTGGAATATCTAAACAAATGCTGGGAGTTGAGGAAGAATCTGCCAGACAAGGCGATGCAGGTAGATGCCTTGGTGCAATTAGCCGCTTGGCATTCCAAACAATTTGATTTTGTGAAAGCCCAAGAATATTTAACAATAGCCCAACCTTTGTTACCATATGTAGGTAAATCTTGGGTTGCCAGTGATTATCAATCACAAAACGCACTTATTCTTTTTCAACTTGGTCAATACGGGGAAGCATTAACGTGGTTTTCAAAAGCGAAGGATTACTATTCCAACAATTCAGCACCCAGCTATGTACAATTGCTCTTAAACATTGGAGAGGTGCTGGAAGAGGCTAGTAACTATGACGCTAGCATGAAGAATTATTTCGAAGCACTGAAGTTGAGTCAAGAAAAAGGGTTTCGGACAGAAATTATTAAAGCCCAACTAGGGATAGGTAGAAACTATTATCGCCTTAAACAATCTTCGCGAGCATTGGAATATGCTCAACAAGCTGTTAGTCTGGCTCAACGAGATAATTTTAAAGCTGAAGAAGCAACCGCCTATAATTTATCAGGCCTCATCTTAAAGGCAGACAAGAAATATTCACGAGCACGGGAAGAGTTTCAAAAATCATTAAAAATTCGAAGAGCCATACACGACAAAAAAGGCGAAGGCGCAACTCTTGGAAATTTAGGAGAGGTGCTTGAAGCGGAAGGATTGTTGTCAGAAGCATTAAATTACCAATTGAAAAGTCTAGCTATTAAGGATTCCATTTTACATCAAAGTGGAATTGCCTGGGCCTATTTTGATTTAGGAAGTGTCTATAGTAAACTAAAAGAATTTAAAAAGGCTGATGAATATTTGAATAAAGCAGAGAAGCTTTCCCGACAAATTAAGTCAGGTATTGTTCTGGTGAATACATTAAGAGTTCAAAGGGATCTTCTGCGAGTGAGAGGCAAATTGGCCGAAGCCCTTACACTCACGACTCAATACGAAAAGCTTAAAGATTCGGTCAATGCTGCATCCATCGACAACCGAATACTGAGTATGCAAAGCCTTTACGAATTAGATAAGAAAAACCAGGAAATCGAATTGTTAAAGCAAACGAGGCAAGTACAACAAGATCAAATTAGTTTGCAGCTATCACAACTTCGCCAACAGCGCTTAACATTGATATCGGTGTTCGTTGGTGTTATCTTTCTAGCCGCATTAGCATTTACCCTCTTTAAGTATTATCGAAAAGTTTCGCGTTTAAATCGTGTCATTCAGGAAAGAAGCGAAGAGATTCAAACTCAATCCGAGGAATTAACCAGAGCTAACTCTGCTCTAAATTCAACGGTTAAAGAATTGGCAGAGAAAAATGAAGAGATCCAAGCTCAATCAGAAGAGTTAACAGAAGCCAATGCGTCACTCTCAACTATAAATCGTGAGCTTCATGAGAACCAGGAAGAATTGGCAGTTCAATCTGAAGAGCTAAGCGAAGCCAATTCTTCTTTATCACTCCTCAACCGTGAACTAGCCGAGAAACAGGAAGAAATGGAAGCGCAATCAGAAGAACTCCGGGAGAGTAATTCTGTTATTTCCCAATTGAATGAAGGCCTGGAGCAAAAAGTGAAAGACCGTACGCTAAAACTGCAACAAGCATTTAAAGAACTTGATACTTTCTTCTATCGTTCGTCACACGATTTTAGAAGGCCACTAACTACTTTTATGGGCTTGGCCGAAGTAGCCAAAATTACGGTGAAAGATAATTACGCGTTGGAACTTTTCACTAAAGTGAAAGAGACAGCAGTTAACCTTGACCGTATGCTTATCAAATTGCAATCGATTAGTGATGTTGGCGCAGAGCAATTTGTATACAAGGAAATTTCTATTCAAACCATTTTTTCAACAGCCTGTGATTCATTCAAAGAATTAATTGATCAGAAAAAAATAAAAATAACTACTGAAATCGGAATCATTCAAAATTTCCAGTCCTATCCAGCCTTTCTAAAAATAATAGTGGATAACCTGTTAGAGAATTCCATTCATTTTTGCGCAAGCAAAAATCCATTCGTAACACTGCGTGCAAAAGCGGAAGGAGAGCGGGTTGTGCTTATTGTAGAAGACAATGGGATGGGAATTGAAGATGAATATAAAAACAGGTTGTTTGAAATGTTTTTCCGGGGAAACGAATCTTCAAAAGGAAATGGGCTTGGACTCTATATCGTAAAAAGGGCGGTAGACAAATTAAATGGGTTGATTTCATTTGAGAGTGTTTACACTGCCGGCACAACCGTTACCATTTGGCTTCCCTTACAACCAGTTGAGTCAGGGCGCAACTAAGGAATCAATGTCGTTTCCTTAAGCCTTTCTTTCATCGCCACACCCCCACCTTACCAAATGAGAGGAGCTGAAGGAGACTTAATAAACGACATTGAATTAGGAATCAAAATTTCATCCTCTTAGTTTATCTAAAATCCGGTTAAGCTCCTGAGCTTCTGTCTTTGATACGTTTTTCAACGTCTCCATCCATTCAGATTCTTCCGCATCAATTTTTTTTAGAATGGCCAATCCCTTATCTGTAATAAAAATATCCACCTGTCTTCGATTGCCTTCACAAATTTCGCGCTTAACCAATCCTTTTAGGCGTAGCTTCTCAACAAGCCGGGTGGCATTACTGCTTTTGTCGATCATACGGCAGGTAACCTCAGCCAACATCAGAGCTTTAGGATTGCTGCCTCGCAGAATGCGAAGGACATTAAACTGTTCAGGAGTAATATCATGAGCCTTTAGTCGATCAGCATTTATGTTGTACAACCAACTGCTGGTGAACAGAATGTTCACGGCTGCCTTTTGAAATTCATTTTCAAATTTCTCCTGCTTTATATCTCGCTCCAATGACATCTTGTAAATGTAGTAACTATTGTTGTATCTACACTAATACGTAATAATGATGGGCGGGGCTGAAGAGTAACTTTATTTTCTTAATTTTCTTTTACGAAATTGTCGTTCACCACTATTAAGTTAACACATGAAAGAAAAACTCCGCAGTCAGGGATGGTTCGGTAAAACCGGAAAGGATGGATTTATTTATAGAGCCTGGATGAAAAACCAGGGCATCCCAGATTATGAATTTCAAGGCAAGCCCGTCATCGGGATTTGCAATACTTGGTCTGAACTTACACCATGCAATGCCCACTTTCGTGAGTTAGCTGAATCGGTCAAGCGTGGCATTTCAGAAGCGGGCGGATTCCCAGTGGAATTTCCCGTCATGTCGTTAGGTGAAACACTGATCAAGCCCACCGCTATGCTCTATCGAAATCTGGCGAGCATGGATGTTGAAGAATCCATAAGAGCCAATCCGATGGATGGCGTTGTACTTCTTTGCGGATGTGATAAAACAACACCGTCACTTGTAATGGGTGCATGCAGTGTAAACATTCCAACACTTGTTGTATCAGGTGGCCCCATGCTAACAGGCAAGTATCAAGGTCGAGACATTGGCACGAGTGATATCTGGAGATTTAACGATGCGGTTAGATCGGGTGAAATGTCGGAAGAAGAACTTCGGATAACCGAGGCCTGCATGGGCCGTAGCCGCGGACATTGCGCGGTGATGGGCACGGCCTCAACTATGGCATGTATGGTAGAGTCTCTTGGCCTTTCATTGCCAGGCAATGCAGCGATCCCAGCTCCTGATTCACGAAGAAAAGTATTGGCTCAAATGTCGGGTATTCGAATAGTTGAAATGGTGAAAGAAAATCAGCGCCTTTCGGACGTACTTACGCGCAAAGCATTTGAAAACGCAATCATTACAAATGCTGCAATTGGTGGCTCCACAAACTTCATCATTCATTTACTGGCCATTGCCGGAAGAATAGGTGTGCCACTTGAGCTAAGTGATTTCGATAAATTATCAAAAAACATTCCTTTCATTGTAAACCTACAGCCTTCCGGCAAATATTTTATGGAAGACCTCTATTATGCTGGAGGACTGCCCGCAGCCATGAAAGAGTTGGATAGTTTTCTTCATAGAGATTGCATCACTGTAAATGGAAGGACGGTGAAAGAAAATTACCAGTCGGCTAAATGTTACAATCGCGATATTATTGCTACGGCCGAGAAACCGTTTAGTGCATTAGCTGGAGTAGCGATATTGAAAGGTAATCTTTGCGAAAACGGAGCGGTAATAAAGCCATCAGCAGCCAGCGAGCATTTGATGAAACATACTGGAAAGGCAGTCGTGTTTGAAGATATTGATGATTATAAAAAAAGAATTGATAATCCAGATCTTGAGGTGGATGAAAATAGTGTATTGGTATTGAAGAATGTTGGCCCTATTGGCTATCCAGGTATGCCTGAAGTAGGTAACATGGCTTTGCCTAAAAAACTTTTGGCGAAGGGAATTCATGATTTAGTGCGCATCTCAGACGGAAGAATGAGCGGCACTGGTTTTGGTACCGTAATCTTACATGCCTCGCCTGAAGCAGCGCTTGGTGGAAATTTTGCCGTGATTAAAAGCGGAGACATGATAAGTCTTGATGTTCCTAATCGGACTTTAAAACTTGAAGTCTCGGAATCCGAACTCATAAAAAGGAAAAGTAACTGGAAGCCCATTCATAAAAAATACGATCGGGGTTATGTGAGCTTGTATCAAGACCATGTTGAGCAGGCTCATTTAGGTGCGGATATGAACTATCTGAAAGGTGGTTCGGGAAGTGAAGTATCAAGAGATTCTCATTAAAAATTTAGATTTTAGAATTGAGATTTAAGACTATAAAAGACAAGTAAAAAAGTAAGCCTTCTCTCAAATCAAAATTCTAAAATCTTAAATCCTAAATTAAAGGAATGGATTCTTTCAAAAATAAAGTAGCAATAGTAACAGGAGCTGGCCAGGGAATCGGACTTGAAATCTGCCGGCAATTAGCCGAGCGGGGCGCTCATGTCGTACTAAATGATATTGAGAAATCGCTTGCAGAAGAAGGCGCACGCAAGATTCAAAAAGACCAGGGAAGTTGTGTTCCATTTGCTGGCGATGCAAGTAACATTTCTTTTATTCAGCAAATGGTGGATGAGGCCGTAAGACAATTCGGCAAACTGGATATTGCTATTGCCAACGCGGGTATCACTTTGTTTGGAGATTTCTTTGATTATAAACCAGAGGACTTTAATCAGGTGATGAAGGTAAACCTGAGCGGCAGTTTCTTTCTGGCCCAATGCGCAGCCCGGCAAATGAAAGAGCAACAATCGGGCGGAAGTGTTTTGTTTATGTCATCTGTAACCGGCCATCAGGCACATAAAAACTTAGCCGCTTATGGGATGAGCAAAGCCGCATTGGAGATGCTGGCCAAGACGCTCGTCCTTGAATTATCACCGCACAACATCACAGTGAACGCAATTGCTCCCGGAGCCACCATGACGGAGCGCACCGCGCATGATCCTGATTATGAAAAAACATGGTCGCGGATTACACCTATTGGTAAACCAGCTTCAACCCAAGACATTGCCAATGCAGCTTTGTTTTTAGTATCACCTAAAGCCAGCCACATCACTGGCCAAGCTCTTGTGATTGACGGAGGCTGGACGAGTGTGAGTCCTTCACCATATTAATTCTACCTTTATAAAATGATTGCAGTCGCTTGGTTGAAACGACCAAACCATTAACTTTTCTCTATTAACTATTAACGGCAAAATGACAACAGCTTCCTTAAGCGAAATCAAAAAAGAATTACACACCCTCGATCCAGAGACAGTCGAAGCCCTTTGTAATCGTTTGGCTAAATACAAAAAAGAAAACAAGGAACTTCTTAACTACCTTCTTTTCGAAGCACACGATGAACACGCCTATATCGAAAATGTGAAAGAAGAAATCCGAGAGCTTTTTAAAACGTTGCCTTCCTCCAATGTTTATCTGATCAAAAAGACTCTCCGCAAAATTCTAAGATTTGCCAACAAGCAAATAAAATACTCGGGCATTAAGCAGACCGAACTGGAACTACGCATTTTCTTCTGCACCAAAGTAAAAGAAGCGCGAATACCTTTGCATACCGGCACCGTACTTTTTAATCTCTATCAGATGCAGCTCAAAAAGATCGAAGCAGCTTTGAGCAAACTGCCGGAAGATCTTCAGGCAGATTATGAGCGTGAGTTGAAAGTGATTAGATAGCGGTCGACATTCTCTACAATCTAAACATCCAAAATTACTCTTTCTTGATTGCCTCAATGTAGGATGTGCCGCGCCTCTCAGCAAAGATGTCAGCTGTAAGCATCATTGAACCTTGTAACAACATGAATCGCGGGTGCGGCAAAGCCACGATAAAAACTATCACCCCATTTAATAAGGGCATACACAGAGAACCCAATAGTAAGGACTCCAACTAAAATGAAAATGAGGCTTTCGTTCTTTTCAGCTGTGAAATAAGTTTTGATGAATTCCATGTGATGTTAGTTAATTGGTAATGCTAACTGATGAATTAAAAGATAGATTGATCGCTCTAATGATACTTTTTCAAAAAGCTATTGAGAAAATTGCTTAAGGTGATGATCGATGTGCTTGTAAACTAGTCGGCCCCATTCTTCCCGTGAAAGCTCACCAAAAAATGGATGAGGCATGGGTTTCTGCGCAGACTTGATACGATCTAAGTACCCTAGTAAATCCTTTTTTTCATTTTCAATATCGGTGAGAATAAGACTGTTTCTATCCATATTCATTTCGTTCGGAGTATTTGTCCCTTTTGGCCAGGGTATGTTTGAAAAAGCAATCCACTTTCCGACTGCTGTGCGCATAATGGGCGAGCCTTGAGGTTGAGAGGGTACTTCACCTAATGCCAATCGCAGTTGTGCGGTGCAATGTACAAGCATTTGCGGCAATGTCATTTTACCCCAGCGCTTTTCATTAGTGGAGGAGAGTAGCGTTATTCTTTCAATGACTTTTGTGTACGCTTGTTTGTCAAATATACTTCTCATGTTTTACGATTTACGACTACTTCTTAGATCTTGAATGATTGTTTCACCGCCCAGAAGAATAATCTCTCTGGAACCAGCCTCTTCAAAGGTAGTAGTACATTAGCCGGAAAGGCAATAGGGTACCGCATTTTAGTAGACGAATCATTTGCAGCTTTGAAAATGACCTTGGCCACTGTTTCCGGTGATGCGCCTTTGTCGCCTGCATCCATGCTCACCGCTTCACATTTTTTTACAAACGCATGGTAGTCATTCGTGTAGTCAGGTTTCATAAACGCCCGGCTCCTTCCGTAAAATTCGGTTTTGATGACGCCAGGTTCAATCAATTTCATTTTAATATTGAACGGAGCTACCTCGTATTGCAACGATTCGGTAAATCCTTCAACAGCCCATTTGGTGCCGTGATAAATGCTGTAAAGTGGAAAAGCAACACGACCACCTACGCTGGCAATTTGCACAATCGTTCCGCCCTTTTGCTCGCGCATTATTTTGACGGCCTCACGTGTTACCCGCATGAGGCCAAACACATTGGTGTTAAATTGTTTTTCAATGAACTCATCCGTCATGGATTCAAATACGCCATCAGCACCAAATCCGGCATTGTTCACTACTACATCAATGTTTGAATAGTCGCTTTGAATTTTTTGAAATGCTTGCTCAATGCTGGTTGTGCTTGTTACGTCCAGCGCATAGAGTTTTAAATTGGTGAGCTTGTTCAACTCTGTTTCCTTTTCTGGAGAACGCATGGTGGCGGCCACATTCCAGCCTTGTTGAGAAAAATAAATGGCAGCGGCCTTGCCAATACCAGATGAACTACCTGTAATGACTACTGTTTTCATAAAAACTAATTTGTAGGTGAATACTAATTCATTTATTGGTTAAATATTTATACTTTAATGCCGTTCCAGGCCATTTGAAACAATTCTTCTTTTAAAGTGGATGTTATCTTTAAGGTCTGATCGTAATGCAGTTTTACACTTTCATTGATCGGGCCCATGAGCTGGCTTAACAGCAGTTGGACAGGAAGCTTCTTTTACCATCCCCTGCTTGATTCCGCTGGCTAAAAAAACTTCCAGTGGTTTAAGTAGTTGGTCGCCTTGCTGCTTGGTTTTACTGGTGAGGTAGCTCGTATGCGTGTATTGCTCAATAAACTTCATGCGTTCAGGCTCGGCCAGACTAATGTTAAAATAGTTTATCCACAATTTTTTAAAGGCAACTTGAAAGGGGTCTTTTGCATCAAAAACCTCCAACATTTTAAGCGTCTTGTTTTTTTTGAGGTGGTAGTACAATTCATTGATCAACACCTCTTTGTTTTTGAAGTATATATAGAGAGTGCCAGTTGCAAGTTTGGCTGCTTTTGCCACATCCGCCATTTTCAGCCCATTAAAACCGGTTTCGAGCACCAGTTTCAAAGTAGCTTCGTAAATCGACTCAATCTTACTTTCATCTCGTGGTCTTGCGATGGCGCAAATATAAGTGACTAATTATTCACTTAACATTTTGATTATAAAGTTGATATTCCGACAGATGGCTTGTTCCAAGCCTCATTCTATTTGCTTTTAAGACAGACAACTTTTCTAAGAGTAGTTGAATTTCCATCGAACATGTGCACAAGTTCTAGAAAAATCATCCATCAACTCGCGTACATCCTCCATTTTAAACTCTCTTGAGCCACTGCACTTTTGTATCGTCAACAACGACAAACAAAAACTAAAACAGTAAAATTATGACACGTTTAAGAGCAGTAAGCCCTGATGAAGCCACAGGCAAAACCAAAGACTTGTTCAATGGTATTCAAAGTAAACTTGGAATGGTGCCAAACATGATGCGCACCATGGGCAATTCCTCGGCCGTATTGGAAGGCTATCTTAATTTAAGTGGGGCACTTGGGCATGGAACCTTGGGAGCTAAAACAGGGGAATTGATTGCATTGGCAGTAGCGGAAAGCAACGGATGCGATTATTGTTTATCCGCACATTCCTTCATTGGTGAAAAGCTTGTGGGCATCGATGTTCCTTCATTATCATTGTCCAGAGAAGGTAAAAGCAACAATGCTAAGACAGAGGCGGCCTTGAAATTCGCCCAAGTATTGGTAAGTAAACAAGGTTCTGTTAATGATACCGATGTTAATCAGGTGAAGGCTGCAGGCTATACCGATGGAGAAGTTGGTGAAATCGTTGCCCATGTAGCGCTGAACATATTGACCAATTATCTCAATAAGACAGCAAACACTGAAATTGATTTCCCCGTGGTTACTGCTTTTGAAAAAGTAGAGGCGCTATAAATCAAGCAGCGATTAGAGCCATTTCACGTAGCTTTAATCGAATAGGTCAGGTAAACGCCTGACCTATTTAACGTTTTCAAATAATTTACTATGGTTCCTGTTGTGTCTCGAATACGTATTTATCCCATTAAAGCTCTCGATCCCGTTGAGTTGCAAGAAGCAGAAGTTGGTGCGCATTCACTCCGTTACGATCGTGAGTTTGCCATGATCACCCAAGATCAACGCTATATGAACAGCAAGCGAACTGGTAGAGTAAATGAGTTGAAAGCAACTTATGATCTGGCTAATTACCTGGTCTATTTGACTCCTCGTGCAGGTGGTTCAGTAGAGTCATTTCATTTGATCCATGACAAGCGAAAGTTGGAGATGTATCTGGAAAACTTCTTTGGCGAACCTTTGTCACTCATCCAGAATGAGCAAGGGCAATTGATGGACATCCCCACAGCCAGCAGCGTGACCATTGTCAGTGAAGCCTCACTGCAATCATTGCATGAAGAATTTTCAGACCGCACCTTAGAAGATGTGCGTTTACGCTTTCGTGCAACGATTGAATTGGGCGGTGTAGATCCTTTTTGGGAAGAAAACCTGGTGGGCGAACCTGGTGTGGGTATGCGCATTCAAGTGGGCGATGTGGAAATGATTGGTGTTAGTCCTCGTGCAAGATGCAACGTGCCCCCACGCGATCCGCTGACGGGCATCACAGATAAAACATTTGTGAAACGAATGATGAAGAGACGGGAGGCCACGCTGCCGAAAGAAAGCCACCTTCCTGAATATGGTAATCTGTATCATCTTACGATCAACACCTACATTCCCGAAACGCAAAAGGGAAAATGGATTCGGGTTGGAGACGAGTTAAAGATTATTGAGTCCGTTCAACTTGAACATGCTTCCTAGCAAATAGCTGGAAAATTATCCATCTCATTGCGGCAATCCTCCATTTTATAGCGGGTCCAGTCCCCGCACCTTTGTATCACCAAAACAAGAGGAGCTATGACTGCTACAGAAATCAAAACGATCAGAAAATCAGATTACCAATCCTATCTTCAAAAAGGGATCGGGTATGATCAGTACAAACGCCAGATGGCAGAAGATTTATTGTACAACACTGATCCCAAGATAAAAAAATACATTCACCTCAATCAGCATCGCATGAGCCGGGTAGAGAAGACCTATGCGGTGAACGAAGCGCTGGCACAGCAAGTGAAAAGGTTAACTCACAAAACTTATTGGCTGGTATTAACCGAACATTGGTGTGGCGATGCCGCCCAAACGTTGCCAGCTTTTCACAAAGTAGCAGAGTTATCTCGTGGAATGATTGAAATGAAATTGGTCTATCGCGATGAAAATCCTGAATTGATGGACGCTTACCTTACTGGTGAAAGCCGCTCGATACCAAAGCTCATCCAATTAGATGCTCATTATAATGTCACCAGTATTTGGGGTCCGCGTCCTACTGAGGCACAAAAATTAGTGAAAGAATTGAAATCAAATCCGGCAACTGCTGATACCTATTCCATCGAATTACATAAGTGGTATGCTCAGAATAAACAACAAGCGCTCGAATCAGAAATAACCAAGTTGATTAACCGCGCCAGCATGTTTTGCCCTGATTGCTTTAACTAAAGAACAGTTGTTATGGAAGAGAAAAGAATGCCACTACCACCATTTACTTTAGAAACCGCCAAGCAAAAAATTCAATCGGCAGAAGATGCCTGGAACAGCAAAGACCCTGTGCGTGTTTCCAGCGCATATACCATTGATAGCGAATGGCGTAATAGAAATGTGTTTGTAACTGGCCGTCAAGAAATTGTAAAGTTTCTTTTCGACAAATGGAAACGTGAATTAAACTACAAACTCAAAAAAGAATATTGGGCACATACCGACAATAGAATAGCCGTCCGCTTTGAATATGAATACCAAACCGCAGAAGGCAAATGGTTTCGAGCGTATGGAAATGAAAATTGGGAGTTTGATGAAAAGGGTTATATGGCCAAGCGCTATGCCAGCATCAATGATTTAGAGATTACGGAGAAGGAACGAAGGCTTTCGTAACGTTTTTATATTGCTTCACCATCCATAGGTACAAGAGTAGAGTATGATAAAAGAATTAAAAAGAGTAGTGGTTACAGGATTAGGTGCCATCACGCCATTGGGTAATTCTATTGACGAATTGTGGGCCAACCTATTAGCGGGTAAAAGTGGCGTTGGCTTAATCACCAAGTTCGACACCAAACATTTTAAAACCAAGTTTGCAGCTGAAGTAAAACACTTCAACGCCAGTCAGTACTTCGAAAAAAACGAAGCACGCAAATATGATTTGTTTACACAATATGCGGTGGCTGCCTCAGACGAAGCTATTAAATCCGCTCGCATCGATTTCGAAAAACTGAATAGAAATAAAATTGGTGTTATTTGGGGCTCGGGCAACGGAGGAATTCTCACCTTTCAAGATCAGGTGGAAGAATTTGTAAACGGCAAAAAGTTCCCACGGTTCAATCCATACTTTATTCCAAAAATTATTGCGGATATTCCCTCAGGCGTAATTTCTATTCGGCATGGTTTGCGTGGATTAAATTTTTCCACCATCTCCGCTTGCGCCTCATCTAACAACGCCATCATCGATGCGTGCAATTACATTCGCTTAGGCAAAGCCGATATGATTATAACCGGTGGATCGGAAGCACCCATTAATGAAAGTGGTATGGGCGGATTTAATTCGTCAAAGGCATTATCAACTTTCAACGAAAATCCACAAGCAGCTTCGCGACCATTTGATGTAAAGCGTGACGGCTTCGTGATGGGCGAAGGAGCTGGCGCATTGATTTTAGAAAGTTTAGAATCTGCCATCCAACGTGGAGCACCCATCATTGCAGAGATCGTGGGCACGGGCATGGCAGCCGATGCATATCATCTTACAGATACGCATCCCGATGGGGAAGGCGCTTACCTAGGTATGTTGGACGCGCTCGAAGATGCAGAAATCACAGCTGATCAAGTTGATTATGTGAATGCGCATGCCACCTCAACGCCCATGGGCGATGAAAGTGAATTGAAAGCCATTGTGCGTGTGTTCGGTGAACGAAAAGACCTGAACATTAGCGCTACTAAATCAATGACCGGCCATTTGTTGGGTGCCGCGGGTGCCATCGAAGCCATCGTTTGTATCAAGGCCATCGAGCAAAGTATGATTCCACCTACCATCAACACCAATGAGGTGGAGCCAGCATTTGCTGATGCGTTTAATCTTACCTTGCAAACAGCGCAAGCGAAAAATATTAACTACGCAGTAAACAATACCTTTGGGTTTGGTGGACACATTGCGACTACTATCTTTAAAAAATATAAAAAGTAAAGAAGGCTATGCTTAACCAATCCACGTTCACATTAGTCAATCCCCAAAACGGAAACCTGGGTTTTAAATTAGCCGCGTTTGAAGACCACAGCAGCTTCGATCACATTCAGCGGCACAATTATTTTTCGCTCATCTGGGTAATGGAAGGCAGTGGCGAATTGAAAGCGGACTTTTCTGAATACACGTTTGACAAGAACTCATTGCTGGCCTTTTCACCTTACCAGCCTTACATGATCTCCAAAGCACAAAATATCAAAGGCGTGGCCATTCACTTTCATCCGGAATTCTTTTGTATCCTCAAGCACCACAAAGAAGTTTCGTGTAATGGCATTCTGTTCAATAATATTTACAATCCGCCCATCACAGTAATTGATACAGCCGCAGAAGCGACTTTAAAAATGGTGCTCGATCAAATCAAAACAGAGATGCAAAATCCGGCTTTGGCACAATACGAACTGTTGATTTCTTATTTGAAAATATTCTTGATCACCGCCTCGCGATTAAAAGCGGAGCAACAACCCGAAGCAAAAAAGGCAACAGCTGATAATAAAGAACCATTTATCTTACAACATCTGAAAGATGCTATTGAGGCTCACTTCAGAACCAAGCACTCGGCCAGCAACTATGCCGACCTGCTGAACATCACACCCAAAGCATTGGCTAAAATCACGAAGACGCATTTTAATAAAACATTGACCGATCTGATTTCGGAGCGCATCATCATTGAAGCCAAGCGCGAGTTGTATTTAACCAATAAGGCGGTGAAAGAAATTGCCGGAGAATTAGGGTACGAAGACGAACATTACTTCAGCCGTTTCTTTAAAACCAATGCCGATATTTCGCCACAGCTGTACAGAGAAACCGTGGGCTTTGCCAGAGGTGTGGCATAGGCGAATAATGATGAATTCGCAGCATAAGTCTAACTCTTACTCATCGGGTCGAGAGTCCGAATTTCTGGGGAGCCACCAGGTCCAGCATTGCCTCTCAAATAGACAATACTTGACATAGAAAGTGTTAATCTTGCACTACAATGTTTTGCTATGCAATGGCTGAATAGCACGGGGATCGCGGTCTCTCTTTTTTTTATCTTCTTTATAGTGGGTAAAAAAAATCGCAAACGGGCTGATTATATATTGATCCTGATCAATATATTAATGATCAGTTTTTTGGCATTGGACCTGGCCGTAAGAACACATTTATCGACATCCCTTTTTTTCTTTCAAAGCATCGCACCCTACCTGCTCTTTCCGGTGTACCTCTTATTTGCTCTTGACACCGTGCAAGAAAAGAGTCAGACCAACAACCGCAGGTTCCTTTTATTTATTCCGGTAGTTATCAGTATTCTATTTTTGATGAGTGACCTGTTCATATTTCATAGCTATGATTCGGCTGCCCTTCAGAAACTATACGAAGAACCACCGGTCGGCTATCACATCATGTACAAAGGCAATCAGATTCTTTTCTTAGTTGCCTTGATTTGGCTGATCAGGAGATTGCGGAAATATGCGCAACACATTAAAGATCAATTTTCTTTTATCGATCCCATCCAACTCAATTGGCTTACCCAAACGTCATGGGCATATCTGGCGATTACGGTTGTATCTATTCTGATTTTTATTATTTCAAATTTTCAATGGTTACCCATTAACATCCATTCGGCCTATTCAATTGTCAGCTCAGGTGTTGTCTTTGCCGTATTTTATATCAGCTATCATGGTATTCGTCAATACACCGTAGCGGAATACTATGGCAAAGAAGTTGTCGAAGAGATTCCATTTGAAGAACCTGTGCAATCGCTGTTAGAATTGCCTGAAAAATATAAAACCTCATCCCTCACACTGGCCGAACAGGAATCGATCTACCAAAAGCTGCTTCACTTGTTTGAGAGCAAAAAAATATTCCTGGAAACAAAACTTCAGTTGCAAGAAGTTGCCGATTCGTTAGATGTTACCACTCACAACCTTTCCCAGACAATCAACTCTGTTACCGGCAAGCCTTTCTATGATTTCGTCAATGGGTATCGGGTCAGGCATTTGCAAAAACTCCTCGCTGACCCTACAAAGAAAAGATTTACCATTTTGGCCTTAGGGATGGACAGTGGTTTTAACTCCAAAGCCTCCCTCAACCGAATATTCAAATCAGAAACAGGCCTTTCGCCAAAAGAATACCAACTGCGAAACCTTTCATAATAATGCAATGGCCATTTGAGGCCGAAATATCCTGAGCGAATCAGGTCTCATCTTCTAAAAACAAGTCTCAAGCGATCGTTTAAGGCGATTGACAGCGTCTGTTCCTTGATTTTTGTGCCATCAATTTGAACAAAGGCGGCCGGACAGAAATATCGACTTAAAACTTAAAACGCTTAATTTATGAAAACGAACAAAACTTCAATTACCAGCATCTTCATTGTATTACTATTTTTCTCTCTTGCCGCGCAGGCACAGGAAGTGCCTCAAAAGGACAGATTTAGCGTACTGTTTGGATTGAACCAACCTATTGTGCTAAAGGGCTTTAACATAGAGGGCAACTATTGGATGAAAAAATGGGTGATCGATTATTCGCATGGTTTTAACTTACATGTAGGCGGAGAATTCTTATCCAACGAATACGAAAGGCAACGAATCGATTTTAAAATTACCCATTCACTTGGCCTTGGAGTTGGATATCGGTTTACCAAATCATTTAATCTTCGCTTTGAGCCCAAACTTCACATCTATGAAACATACTATTCTGGACAAGAGCAATCCAATACAAACAGTATTGTCAACTTCAATACAGTTACACTAGGGTTTGGAGCCTATTATCGCTGGTTGCCATTTGAGAAGAATAAAGGATTTGCAAAAGGCATCACCGTTGCGCCTAGCCTCCGCTATTGGTATAAAGTGGACAGCTCTTTACCGAACGATCAGTATGCTTACTTTAATACACAAACAAATCAAAATGAACTACTGAAAGCCCCGAACATTGGCGTGGCGAATACACCCTGGATTGTAAATGTTAGTGTGGGTTATACATTTTAAAGAAAACATAAAGACAGTGATGCCCTTTTTAAAAGTTAATCGCATCCTTCCAAGTTAACTGGCTTCACTGTCTTTCAAAAACAGCCTGTATTTTTCCAAGCTTCAACAAGTATCCTGACAGACACATTACTCATAAAAATTCATAGTTGCTCAGGTGTTGCAAGCTTAATACCTTAGCGGCCATCTTATACGTAACACTCCTCAATTGGAAAAGATACGGAAAGAGCTTGTACTAAGACCTAAGTAATGGATTTACGAATTGCTTTAGTAGCATTTTTCATTTTAGTTACCAGTTGCAAAAAGGAGGAGGCAGAACCAACCTGCAACAAGAATCTGATTTCACAGTCAGCTTCGATTGAAACGTTGATCAGGCAATTACCCACCGAAGTGATCATCGGTTTAACAAAAGAACCCACTGCAGAAGGTGCATTGGGAAGAAACAAAGATGGCTACTTTCATGTGCGCTTTCAATTGGACCTCGGATTTCTCGCTTCGTATGCCACTCGTTTTAGCAGCGATGAAGCCCTTAGTAAATATATTCTGGCCACAGAATATTCATTCGCACGGCAGAAGCCGACAGGAGACTTTGAGTTGTTGATTCCGGCCAACTTGCTCTACCTGGGCCAACCTTCCAATGGCGATTTGTCCAGTGGCATTTCATTTTTTATGTCTGCGCTCGGGCAATCATTGGTTTTGTTAGAACAATCCACCTGGTATAAAAACCGACCCACGGATCAACTCACTACTAGATTAATAAATCTCAAAACTAAGTTTCAACTTGGACTAGCTTACCTAAAAACACAAAAAGAAGTATTGAAGCAGTACGATGCCGATGCGCCCAACCGATTATTTTTTGACGCGCTGGCTTTTTATGCGATGGGAACTTACTTAAAAGATGATCAAGCTAAAATCATGGGGATTGAGTTCATCGAACTAGCCTTAGCAAAACAAAACGTAGTTGGGTTTTATACAGAAGGTGGTGGCTTTGATAGCAGCTACAATGGCGTATCGATTCGGTTGGCGTTGGTCTTGTTAGGCATCCTACCTGCGCAAGAGCCAATGTATGACAGGTTGATAAAATCAGTTAGTTGCAGTGTACAATGGCAGGCCTCCCGCATTCTTGCTACTGGCGAAATATCGCTGCAAGGAAACACACGTGTGTATCCGGGAGGAGAACAATTTTTAGGTCAGGAAAAAAGTGTTGCCTGGGTGGATACACTGTTGGCATTTAATTTTACAACTACGTTTTCATCCGATCAATCCTATCTGGCGTTAGCGAAGAAAATACAGACGTTTTACAATTGAAAAAAAATTGATCGTCCTAATTCATAGGCCAGCGCTATTTATTGATATCCATTTATATGCCGATAAAGAATTAATTTTGATGTCATGGAGGTTCATTGACGTTTCAACTTTTTGAATTCAATCCCATGTTAGAATGAAAGAAGAACAACCAAATAATCCACTTCACGGCAAAACGCTTGAAGTGATTCTCGTGTTTCTCGTAGATCGATATGGATGGGAGGAGTTGGGCGATCGCATCAACATTAATTGTTTCCAGTTCGATCCCAGCATAAAATCAAGTTTGACATTTCTAAGAAAAACTCCCTGGGCCAGAAAGAAGGTTGAAGATCTTTATTTGGATTCGTTGTAAAAACAAAACCCCGACAAGGCCAGGGTTTCTCTAAAGTTGATGTAAATACAATTCTAAGTCACAACAAAGCAGCGATTCATTATCGCCTCGTGATTCCCAAAGTTGGCATAACACCATACTCTGAGCTCCTGGAGCTCTTCTACCACCAATGTCTTGATGGCTTTTCGTAGTTCCTTTTCAAAAAGTTTTGCGTCAAAGCTTACTTTGGCAAGAACAGTCTTGAAATAGTTGAGCATTTTTTTCACAGTAAAATAAATTTAGTTAGAACTAACGTCTCGTCCGTCTGACTTTGCGAGTTTGAATATACACAACGGGCGTTAGGTTAAAATAGTTTGAAGATTATTTTTTTATTACTCTTCATTTTGAGTAAAATTTAAAGGTTTTTATGGATTTGTGGGAACGTAGCTACCAGAGTTCTATTTTTGAGGTTGCAATAAATTTTTACATGTTGAAACGTGTTTTGAGAGCTGTTTTTTTGGTGATTTCAGGGGTTTGCCTAACTCCTCTTTTCTCATTTGGTCAGAACCTGCAAATCATCCTGGGACCAGATGAAATCGGTGAAAACCAAGCCTGGACGATTTCCGTCACTGCCAACAATGAAAGTCTCAAGAGCTATGACAACTTTCCCGACATTGATGGTTTTCGCAAGCGCGGTACCTCCACACAATCCCAAACCAGTATTGTCAATGGTCAGATTAGTTCTTCACAAAGTATTGTCATGACTTATATGCCTTCCCAACAAGGCACCTATACATTGCCTGCCTTCAAAATGAAAATAAATGGCCAATCCATTTCTTCACTAGGAAAGAAGATAAAAGTTGGTCCTCCTGTTCAGGTGAGATCGACCGACCCCTTCAGAAGCTTCTTCGATCGCGATCCTGCCGGTGGTGCCGGAGGTGAAACAGAATTTGTAGATGTAAAGGAAGACGCCATCCTCGCCCTTACTACAAGCAAAGATGAAGTGTATGTGGGTGAGGGGTTCACCACCACCCTTTCGTTTCTGGTAGCGGATAACAACCGGGCACCGATGCAGTTTTATGAATTGGGAAAACAACTTTCCGACATTCTGAAAAAACTAAAACCTTCAACCTGCTGGGAAGAGAATTTTAACATAGAGAATATCGAAGGAGAAGCGATTGATATCAATGGCAAAGGATATACACAATATAAAATATATCAGGCCACCTATTACCCCCTCAATGGGGAAGCTGTTCAGTTCCCCAGTGTGGGACTAGAAATGATAAAATTTAAAGTGGCAAAAAATCCTTCTTTCTTCGGGCAAAATCGCAAAGAAGATTTCAAAACATTCTATTCTAAATCAAAGACCGTGAAAGTAAAAGAACTTCCTCCTCACCCCATGAAAGATGCTGTTGCCGTTGGTGTCTATAGATTAGATGAACGCATTGGAGCCACCGATTTGCAAACTGGCCAAAGTGTGGGGTATGAGTTCAATATTTTTGGAGAAGGAAATATTTCATCCATTGAAAAGCCAAATCTAAAAAAAGATAACACGTTTGAATTCTACGAACCCAATATTAAACAAAACATAAATCGCGAAAACGGCAGAGTTACGGGTACCAAATCATTCGATTATTTTATGATTCCAAAGGAACCTGGCACCTACAACCTCAGTGATTATTTTCAGTGGATCTTTTTTAATCCCACATCTAAAAAATATGACACCCTCCGTTCCAGCCATCAAGTGAACGTGATTGGAGAAAGTCAACGCAATCAGGCGATTGAAAGTACGGATGTCGGATCTTTTTACGATCGTTTGGGTACCACCGACAATCAACTTCAATCATCCATTGCCCAAGATTGGATAAAAATGGGATTGAACATTTTTATCTTGCTAATGTTAGCAGCCTCCGCTTATCTCGTTTTTAAAAAATAATTTAATTAGATTCATGATTTAATTTTAGGATTCAAAAATCTCAATTCTAATATCTTAATTCACGAATCCTGAATCTTCCCCATGAGCAATATCTACGGAGCACTTTTTAAAATCAGCACATTTGGTGAATCGCACGGTCCGGCTATTGGTGTAGTCATAGATGGCTGCCCTGCAGGACTTGTAATTGATGAGACTTTCATTCAATCCGAACTTGACCGGAGAAAACCAGGCCAATCAAAAATTACAACGCAGCGTAAAGAAGATGATACCTTCAAAATTCTTTCAGGTGTCTTTGAAGGCAAATCAACCGGCACACCTATTGCCATCGTAATTGAAAATCAGGATCAGCGCAGCAAAGACTACAGTCATATTGCCGAAACATTTCGACCATCGCACGCTGATTATACGTATGAGGCCAAGTATGGCAATCGTGATTATCGCGGAGGCGGAAGAAGTTCTGCTCGCGAAACAGCAGCTCGAGTAGCTGCCGGGGCTATCGCAAAACTTCTGTTGAAGCAAATGGGAATAGGCATCAATGCCTTCGTTTCTCAAGTAGGAGAATTAAAAGCACCACACTATACACAACTTGATCTTTCCAAAACTGAAAACAACATCGTCCGCTGTCCTGATCCGGCTACAGCCAAAAAAATGATTTCTTTAATTGATCAGGTGAGATTAGATCGCGATACGATTGGTGGACTTGTAACGTGTGTAATCAAAAATGCACCTGTCGGCTTAGGTGAACCTGTCTTTGATAAGCTTCATGCTGAACTCGGCAAGGCGATGCTCAGCATTAACGCGGTGAAAGGTTTTGAATACGGCAGTGGGTTTGAAGGTATAAAACTGCGCGGTTCACAGCATAACGATGAGTTCTATAACGAAGGCGGAAGAATACGGACTAAGACAAATCATTCAGGTGGCATACAAGGCGGTATCAGCAACGGAGAAGACATTTATTTCAATGTGGCTTTCAAACCCGTAGCCACCATCATGCAAGACCAACAGAGTGTTGACAAGCAAGGCAACGAAACAACTGTAAGTGGAAAAGGCAGACACGATCCTTGTGTAGTGCCGCGTGCTGTGCCTATTGTCGAAGCGATGGCTGCATTAGTGCTGGTTGATTTTGTGTTGAGAAATAAGTCCAGTCACTTGTAAATAGTTTACATTGAGCTCCCGATCAACGCCTAAAAAATGAAGGATAGTATCGAACACTATTTTTTTAAATTTTTTCTCGGAGTGCTCATTGTGGGAGCATCCGTTATTGTCTTGTTCGATATTATCAATAAGACTTCGTATTTGATCAATGTCGGATTACTTTCTTTGTTTGTTGTCTCCTACCTGTTATTGCAGTTTTACTCTATAAAGGCCGCTGTGCTCTTTTTTACCACCACAATTTTTAGTGTAATGCTTTACCGAAGCTTTACACTGGAAGGTTTTTATTCGGGGAATCGCATGATGCTTTTTCTCACATTGGGTTTCATTTATTCACTATTACTTAAATCGTATTGGCGTTGGATCATGCACGCAATCACGCTGACAGGACTTTTAGTATTATTTGTAATGCAGTTATTACATCCTGAATCATTTGGTGGGCAAGGTGGTTCTGGTATCGTTAGCGAGGGATTGCCCTATTTTGTCATCTACATTTCAATTGGTTTGTCCACTATGATCCTAAAAGATAAATATGATCTTCAAAAGGAAGAATTACTGACACGACAAAATGAATTGAATGCCATTAATGATAATCTTGAAGCACTTGTTAATGAACGTTCTAAGAAAATCATTTTAAAAAATGAACAGCTTACCAAGTATGCCTTTACCAACGCTCATAACGTTCGTGGCCCTCTAGCCAGAATACTTGGGTTAATTCTTATTTCAAAATTTGAAAAAGAAACTGATTACCCCTTTTTCTTTGATAAGGTTAAAGACGAAGCGGAAAGCATAGACAAAATACTTAAGGAAATTAATGAAGAGCTTGATAAGGATATTGACTAAGTCTCCTGCCAGAAAAATCAAGACAAGTTCTTTCACAGACCCAGCTATTCCAGTTTACTGAAATCAAATTACAATAATCCTTTTTTCACCTATATTGCACAGATCAACTTCCTAAACTTTTCGCTTACTATGGATGCATCCGGTACTCCACCCAAAAAAAGTAAACTTACACTGTACATCATTATTGCATTGGTGATTGGTATTGGGCTAGGGTTTGCTTTAAACAAAAGTTATGTCGTAGAAGAAAACAAAAGATTAACAGAAATAGAAGCCAGTTTGCTGCAATTGACAACGGATCTCCATTCAGCTTCCGATAGCAGTGCTATCGCTCAACTTACAACCCAAAAGAAAACGCTCAATAAAGAAAGAAATGAAGTGCTGTCCGCCCGCGAAAAAAAAGTAGAACCATTTTCTATTCTGGCGGATATTTTTCTCAGGCTAATTAAAATGATTGTTGCTCCACTTGTGTTTACTACGCTGGTGGTTGGTGTTGCCAAACTAGGAGATATCAATTCTGTTGGTCGTATTGGTGGTAAGACATTGCTTTGGTTTATTGGAGCATCACTCACCAGTCTTATGTTGGGTGCAATTTTGGTGAATATTTTTGAACCTGGCATTGCCATGAATTTACCTGTTCCGGATGCAAGTGAAGATATTGGCATTAGTCACAATGGATTATCATTGAAAGAGTTTTTGTATCACGTTTTTCCTTCCAGCATGACGGACGCCATGGCCAAAAATGAAATCTTACAAATCGTGGTATTCTCTCTCTTCTTTGGTGTGGCTACTGCTGCTATAGGTGAGCAAGGCAAAATTGTGATTAAAGCCATGGATGCCATTTCGCATGTCATATTAAAAATAACAGGTTATGTAATGAACGCAGCCCCCCTGGCCGTTTTTGGCGCCATGACCGCTATCATTGCCAAACAGGGACTTAGTATTTTAAAGACGTATTCTATTTTCATCACCGAGTTTTATTTTGGGCTGGCTTTACTTTGGATTGTTTTAGGATTGGCTGGCTTTCTCGTAGTAGGAAAGCGAATTGTGGAAATGCTAAGACGAATTAAAGAACCCATCTTACTTGCCTTTAGTACCAGCAGCAGTGAAGCCGCTTTTCCAAAGACGATGGAGGAGTTGCAAAAATTTGGCTGCAAGGACAAGATTGTAAGTTTTGTTTTGCCATTAGGCTATTCTTTCAACCTCGATGGCAGCATGATGTATATGACGTTTGCCTCTTTATTTATTGCGCAGTCCTATGGAATTCACCTACCCATACCTACGCAAATAAGTATGTTATTGGTATTGATGCTCACCAGTAAAGGAATTGCAGGTGTACCCCGCGCATCTCTTGTTGTAATAGCAGGTACACTTGCCACATTCAATATCCCTGAAGCTGGTCTTGCTCTGTTATTAGGTATTGATCCCTTGTTGGACATGGGACGCAGCGCCACCAATGTTGTTGGCAATAGCGTTGCCACTGCCGTTGTTAGTAAGTGGGAAAACGCATTGGAGAATCCAGAGAAGGGTTAACAAATCAATATTTATCGTCACTGCGAGCACCTGCGAAGGCCTGC
>JANOQK010000458.1:0-4757 GCA_031414855.1 Bacteroidia bacterium
CTTGAGCACCATTTCCATTTTTTCACCAGTTGGTTTTAGAGAAAGAATCTTGCTGCCTCCAAAATCATTGTGCAGTCGTTGAAACATTCCTGCTTTAGCTTCCAGATTATCTGCTGTTTTGATTTCTGAGGTCGTACTTGAAGTATTCCCGTTTTCAGCAGATTGAATCTTTGCCTGCATGGGTTTGTCAATTAGGGCTTGTGTGTAATTTTCCTTAATGAATTTTTTCCATTGCTCTTTATCCGACAGGCCTATCACACGATGCATTTCTTTTGCTCGTTTCTCCATCACTTTCGCCATTGACTCTTGCGCGAAAGAAGCCTCCCACAGGCAACAGAAAAAAAGCAAAGCAATTATTTTATTCATAATAAACTAGTTTGTGTAGTAATACCGTCTGATGATTTTCAAGGTAAATTAGTTTTTAGCCCAACCATTTTTAATTGAAAAAACCAATTTTGACCGTAAACAAAAGCGCTTGATTAGCTTTTAATTTCCACTTTCCTTTTTAATGAATGCCGTTAATTCATCGCGTAAGTAGGCAAATGAAAGTTCGTCAACAAGTTTAAAGTAGTTTGCTTTATCAGGACAACCTTCATACAGCGTTTTGATCGCTTCTAATTTATCATTGTCAAAAGGAAATTCTTTCGAAATGGTTTTTACTTGCGCTACGTTGAAGCATTTATCTTTACGGATAGCACCAAGTAAATCGAGTTTTTCTTTCGGAAAATTTTTGGATTGAAGGGATTTCAACACGCCTTTCATATCTTCTTCTTCTACCACGCACACCGCTGGAGGTGCCTCCGGAGGAGTTAATGACAACTTTACTGATGATACCCACTGATTTTGTATATCAGTCGAAGTAAATAAAGCACGGGCAGACATGTAATGATCTTGATCATAAATTCTTGCGAACAGCTCGCTTATCGTATTCAATCTAAGTTTTTCTGAAGTAATCAGTGAAGTAAGTTTCATCGCTTGCCCCATGCTAAAGCAACCATCTGCTGTGCCGGTTTCAACTGCCACATTCTTTGATTCATCTGTAGGCTGTGAGGCCACTTGAACAGCAAGTTCATTAAAGCTAGCGTCACCAACTATTGGTCCATCACACCCTTTATTGCCCGTGTAGTTGCCAACGGAAGGATACACGATGTTGGCAAACTTTGGCTTGATGGGTTCCTTCGGCTGCTCAACCGGCTTTTCAACAAAGGGAGTGAAAGGCTGTTGAGGATTGTGTGTGAAATCGTATAGCCGTAATGCATAAGAAAAAGAAGTAAAGGCATCGTAGACATCAAAAAAATTAACACGATCGAAAGTGGCCAGATAAGCAGCTCGGCAAAACTCGAGCCTATAATTGTCTTCAGAAAAAAGAACGGCAATGTTCTTGACTTGTGCACTTGTAAGACAATTCTTAGCTGTAAGTTCAAGGGAGCGATCAAGTTTTTTTTGATTGGTGGTTTGCGATGCTACAAGATTAAACCCTGTTTGAAAATTCGCTTGTGTAATAGGGTTATGGCAATCTTGAGCAATGCCAATGGTAGTGGTCATTACCATCAGGAATGAAAGTGTATAGTGTTTCATGGGTTTGTGTTTCAAGGTTGGGTGCAAAAGTTAAGCCGTTTTTAAAAATAATAAAAACAAGCCTAATTTAGTAATTAAGGCCTTCTCTTGTAATGTTCAGCTTTATTCTTTGATAAAGATTCGTCAAGAAATAGGAATCAATAATACTTCATCTTCATCGTCACCTGTTTGTCTCCGGTGAGGAGAAAACGAAAGTCATTATACACTGGTCTTCGGAGAGCAGAGTGATGGTAATTAGAAAAGGCATGTCCTTCTTTCGGAAAGAACCAACCCATGTCCAGTTCCCAGTTGTCGTTCTCATCGTCTAACAAAGCAATACCCATCTGCTGTGAAGGGAATCCATAATACGTGGCAGTAAACGTGTTTCCTTTTATTTCAGATTTGGGTACAGCTATTCTTAGAAATCCTTTGTCATGAGGGAAGGGAGTGGCGTCATCGTAAAATTTAAAACGGATAACACCATCCTCGCTTCGGATATCAGTGACTGTGATTGTAATGGAATAGGTACGTTCTTCTTTTCCAGGCAGAGGACGGCTTTCATTTTGCATGAAGAGAGTCAGGGTGTCGCTTACATCACGCGAGCGAAAAGCCTTTGCGACAACCAAATTAGACTGTGCCTGAGCAACAACAGGCAGAAATAAAGCTAACAGAAAGACTAAGCGAATCATCTACGATATCAACTTCTTGTAAGGTAGGCAAATTCAAGTTGTGTTGCTTTCCTTTCGCTTACTTTACTTCTTCTTTTCCGTTTGGATATTTGGCAAACCTGCTTTTCTCTCTAGGATGAACATGTTCATGACTAGACCAAGGCCATCCACCAAATTCAGTTTGCCGATATTCATTCATAGCTTGCTGGATTTCAGATTGTGTATTCATTACAAATGGTCCGTATTGGGCAACGGGTTCGTTGATGGGTTTGCCTTGCAAGAGTAAGAAATAACTTTCATCGTTTCCATTTCTAATAACTACTTCCTGATCGGCATTCAGTTCGATGGCCTGATGGGTTGCGAATTTTTTATCAGCCACCTCAACGGACGTTCCTCCATAAAAATAAAGTGTGCGATTAACATCAGCCGAAGCGGTTGGAATTTTCCATTGCGCCCCTGCTTCAAGTTGTATAGTCCAGATAGCTACTTCATGTGTAGGGTCTGCCGCCCATGAGTTTGGTGCAGGCGCAGGTGCATTCACTTTTTCAATTTTTCCTGCTATCACACGCGCAAGAGCTGTTTTACCATTTTCATCTGTAGTTGTGTAGGTTGGAATGGTATCATTCCACAACATGGCAAAGTGAGGTTCAGTTAATTTTTTTTCTTTTGGTAAGTTGAGCCAGATTTGAAAGAGTTCTAATGGATTTTCTTTGTCTTTGTTGAGCAACGGAAACATTTCACAATGCTGCACTCCTTTACCGGCTGTCATCCATTGTACATCACCAAATCCAAAACGACCAGCGGCACCTAATGAATCGGAATGATCTACAACACCATTGGTTACGATAGTCACCGTTTCGAAACCACGATGTGGATGTGCCGGAAATCCAGGAACTTGCTCACCATGATACATGCGCCATTTTTGATTGGGCGCAAAATCTTGTCCAATGTTTCGGCCAGCCAGCGATACTGCAGGACCCATAACATCATTTCCTTTGGGATAAAAATCTTCGTGATGGACACAGAAAAGAAAGGGATCTTGTGTTTGCCAGGGAAAACCAAGTGGCTTAATTGATTTAATTGCGTTGTTCATGGTAGTCATTATGGATGTAGATCATTAAACCAAAAAGGATAGAGAAAAGTTTAAGGCCACAACTTCTCGGAATTAAATCACCCTTGCAAGCATCTGAAATAGAATTCTTGAGAAAACATCTAAATAGTATAAATTAGAACCATGAAAAGAAATCAATTGCTCCTTCTCTTTTGGTCGATCTCCATTTTTAGTTTACATGCCCAACCCATTCCACTGCCTGAACATCCTCGGCCGGATTTCGAAAGGTCGATGTGGCAAAATCTCAATGGAGTTTGGCAATTTGAGTTTGATTCGCTCGATCAGGGGATATCAAAAAAGTGGAGCAATGGCAGCACCAATTTCACACATACCATTAACGTCCCATTTCCCTGGGGATCCATTTTGTCTGGTGTTAAAGACCAAGCTGACGTTGCCTGGTATAAAAGAGAAATCACGATAAGCCCGGAATGGAAAAACAAAAGAACATTTCTTACCATAGGGGCCTCCGATTGGGAAACTACAGTTTGGCTGGATGGAATATTTTTAGGGACTCATCAAGGCGGTTACACACCGTTTTCATTTGAACTTACCGAGCACCTTATCTATGGGCAAGCTCAAAAACTGGTAGTACGGGTTGATGACAAGCGCAGGGATTTTACCCTTTACGGAAAGCAAGGATATGGCAACGCGCGTGGTATATGGCAAACAGTATATGTTGACGCTAGAGGGAAAGATTACATAGACGCAATTCACTTTAGTCCGGATATTGATCAGTCGAAGGCAGCCGTTACCGTTTATCTTCCTGCTGAATCGAATAGCGATATTAAATTATCAGTAATCCTCAAAAATTCTCCTACCCCCATCGTCAAAGAGGTAGTGATTCCTAAAGGGAAAGATAAACTAGTGTTCTCCATTGACATTCCTCAACCACATCTATGGTCGTTGAACGACCCTTATCTATATGATGTTGAGGTTAAACTTGGTGATGATATCGTCAAAACATATTTTGGCATGCGAAAGATATCGGTTGTCAATCTTCCGGGAACGGAATTCCCTTACATAGCGCTCAACAATGAACCCGTCTATCTCCAATTAACACTCGACCAGTCTTATCATCCGGAAGGCTTCTATACTTTTCCTAGTGATGAATTCATGCGGAAAGAAATTGAACTCACGAAATCGATTGGCTTGAATGGTATTCGCCCACATATTAAAGTTGAAATACCACGCAAGTTATATTGGGCCGATAAGCTTGGTGTATTGGTCATGGCCGATTTACCCAATAGTTGGGGCGACCCTGATGAAAAAATGCAGCGAGAAGCAGAAGGCACCTTTCGAAATATGGTCAAGAGAGACTACAATCATCCCTCTATCTTCTCCTGGATTCTGTTTAATGAAACCTGGGGACTAAGCACACATCGGGAAGAAAACGGAAAGAGGGTGGGCGAGTATTTACCTGG
>JANOQK010000459.1:0-4203 GCA_031414855.1 Bacteroidia bacterium
TTGCAAAAACAGAAAAGGAGTTCTTTCTTAAAGTGGTGAATGCGCAGGTCACCTTTACAGTAAATAATCAAGTCGTTGAAAGCCTGAGTTTATTCCAGAACGGTCAGCATTTAGTAGGTAAGAAAATCAATTAATTACACAACCCATCGGTCAAACAAGCCTGCTACAACCTTCTAAACTTGCGGGATAGAGTGATGGGACAATAAATAGGTTGAAGGATGGCGATTGAATTTGTGAAGAATAAGATGAGAGGTATTTGGCTGCTACTACTCGTGTCGTTTTCAGCTTTACCAGCAATGGCTCAATCAAATGTAGACAGCCTGCTTCAGGAATTAAACAAAGCTATTGCAACCAAAGAAGAGCAAGTGCAAGCCAAACTCGGCCGAATACAATCACTGAAAAGTAAATTGAATGCCCTTTCAGGCACAGCCACAGTTGAACAGTTTGAACTTTACAATAAACTGTACCACGAATACAAAGTATTCATCTATGATTCCGCTTTTAAATACGCCAGAAAACTTCAAGAAACATCCTACCAACTTGCTGACCCGGCCAAAATAAGTTACTCCAAAGTAAAACTGTGTTTTATACTTGTTTCTTCAGGCATGTATAAAGAAACATTTGACTCATTGAAGACGATAAATATTAAAGCGCTTCCCGATTCTTCAAAACTAGATTGCTATTGGTTGAAGGCGCGCGCGTATTTTGATTTGGGGATGTATGATGGGGATCCGTACTACAACCAAACGTATATCACCACCGGACTAAACTACCTTGACTCTGCCTTACAATTTTGTGAGCCCAACACGTATCACTATTTCTACATCAGCAATTATAAAGATATGACCAGCGGTGATACAAACAAGGCACTCTCAGAAGTTACTTATTTGTTAGAAAAACTACCATTAACTGCTCATCAACGAGCCATTAACAATCATCATTTAGGAAGTTTGTATTTAGATAAGGGAGATCCTGATAAAGCACTTGCCGCTTTTACCGTTGCCTCTATATGTGATATTAAGGCAGCTGTAAAAGAAAATGCAGCCTTAAACAGCGTAGCCGATCTACTTTATAAAAAGGGAGACGTCAAAGTCGCCTACGGTTTAATTGAAGAGGCCATGAAAGATGCCTTGTACTATGGTGCCAAGCAACGTAAAATTGAAATCGGATCCATTCTCCCCATCATTGCGGCAGAAGAACTTCGCTCTTTAGAAAGTCAACGGACAGCTTGGTTAATATACTCTTCCGCATTAACAGTGTTAGGGATTTTAGTTCTGGTTTTTCTAGTGATCATTGTAAGACAGGTGAAAAAACTGAAAGCAGCAGAATTACTAATAACGGATGCTAATCATGATTTGAAAGAGATCAACCACCAACTGCGAGAGGCAGATAAAATCAAGGAAGAATACATCGGCTACTATTTCAACATCAACTCTGATTACCTTGATAAAATCGAAGCTGTATTAAAAGCGATTGACCAAAAACTGACCTCAAAGAAATTTGATGACATCCGCTTCATCGTCAGTAATATAAATCTTAAGCGTGAACGGGAAGCATTATTCGTAAGCTTTGATAAAGTCTTTTTAAAACTCTTTCCAGATTTTGTGACCATATTCAATTCCTATTTCAAAGAGGAAGACCGGATTGTACTCAAAGACAATCAGCTTTTAAACACCGAACTCCGGATATTTGCTCTGATACGAATGGGCATCAATGACACTGAAAAAATCGCAAAGATTTTGGACTACTCCGTCAACACGATTTACACCTACAAAACCAAGGTCAAGAGCAAATCCATACTTCCCAATGAAGAATTTGAAAGGAAAATCATGGAAATCATGACGGTGTAGGTGTCAAAACCATCATATTTAATTCATATTTTTTGCCCGCCCAATTTCAAAAAACAATCTGACAATCAATTACTTACAGCAACTGAGCGGTAAATATTTCCATATTCGGAAGTGATAAATTGACCTTAAGCATGTGGACAAGTTTCTTTGTTATTGTCATCGTTTACATTTCAACAAAAACCACTTCTCCCATGGTAAAGCAACAGCAAGTTGAGCGTAATATTCAATTCCTAGGCGATCAGAAAAATCATTCCATTTTGGTCGGAAACTATGGCGATGCAAAAATAACCGCGATAGGAAATTTTGACCTTGCCGGATTAATATTCTGCCGCAAAAGCACTGTTGAATTTGATTTGGCGGGGGACGGAATTGCCAAATTTAAGGGCATCTGCAAACAACTTATTTTAAATCGTATTGAGGGTAACTGCACACTGGATTTACGCGAACTCTCCTGCCAGATCGTAAGGTGCGAAGTGGTTAAAGGGAAATCCATTGTGATACTTGGCAAAATCAGAACCCTTGAACTCATTAATGTAGACGAAGAGGCTTCAGTGAAATATGAAGGAGGCCCTTTAATCATCAATCACTCCATCAGCCATGCCCCAGTCTTGGATAATTTGAGAAGTGTGGCTTAACAAACGCCTTGTTTTTCGTGCAATAACCATTGCTCTCCTCGCATGATAGCAATACTTATACAAAAGAGTAATAGGTTAAGCTGACTCCTTTTGGTAGTTTTCATACATGAGAAAACTACTGATCCTTTGCCTCATCTTGTCGTTTCGAAGTAATGCACAAGACCTTGCGTCTAAAGCCAATGCCTTTTTGCAAATGCTTGATGCCGACCAAAAAACGAAGGCGCAATATTCGCTTGATGATAAAGAACGTTTTAACTGGAACTTTGTGCCAACACAACGAAACGGAGCTTGCTTCAAAACTTTTACACCCCAGCAGCGAGTTGCTGGGTTAGCCCTTCTTAAAGCTTCGCTGAGCGAGCAAGGTTATAAAAAGGCTTACTCCATTATGGAACTGGAAAATATTCTGCGCGAAATCGAAGGCAGAGGTTCATCCGATACCTATCGGGATCCATTCAACTATTACATTACCATTTTCGGTACACCAGCCAAAGATAAACCCTGGGGCTGGCGAATGGAAGGTCATCATCTCGCTATCAATTTTTCTTCGGTTAACAATGAAATCGGCTCCTCTACCCCAACCTTCTGGGGTAGCAATCCTGGAACTGTTCCTCGTGGAGAAGAAAAAGGCAAACAAATTCTAAAATTGGAAACAGAACTGGGTTTTGAACTACTCAATTCTTTTACAGATGATCAAAAAAAGAAAGCTATCTTTTCAGAACGAGCCTTACCGGAAATTGTGATGGGCAACAAACGCAAAGCTCAACTAATCGAACCACTAGGATTGAATTATAAAGATATGACTAAGGGGCAGCAAGATCATCTCATTCATTTGTTAGACGTTTATGTTAGCAACTATCAGCTGGACTTCTCCAATAAATTCATGCAAAAGATTACCAAAGCCGGTATAGAAAATCTTTCATTCGCTTGGGCAGGTGGACTAGCACCTGGTGCGGGAAATTACTACCGCATACAAGGCCCAATGTTGTTAATAGAATATGATAACACCCAAAACAATGCCAATCATGTGCACACCGCTATTCGTGATCTCACAAATGACTTTGCCGAAGATATTTTAAGGGAGCATTATTTGAAGGATCATGAGTGATAGAATCAGGAACTTGCAATTCTAGGATACGGAAGAATTTTCCCAAGTCCCAATGCCCAAGTCCTAATTACCTGTCCTAATAATCCGAATACTCAGTAGGTCTCAAATAGTATTGTGTGTTTTTAGAAACATTATGCTGATACTCAGGCATTGTAGAAAGCTTTTTCCATTGTGCGTCTTCGCGAAAAAGGTTCCAATGTTCATCGCGCGCAGCCTTGCTTTCAAATGTGGTCATGTACATCAGGTTTGGCATTTTATTGCCAGAAATTACTTCGGCATAAAAAACGGCATTGAATCCTAAGCGTTTGAACAATCCCACTTCATCTCCCTCATTGAACATCTTCACCTTATTCTTATAGATTTTCTCCGTGTGACCTTCATAACTACGCAGTTCATAAAAACGCTCAGCACGTGAACCTGTTAAAGCTGGTGTCTCCATTTTTTTCATACCTGTGAATGCCCGAAGAAGTGTTGATTCAATCCGTGCGTAAGGTGGGTTGGTATATTCGGCATCCAGATATTCTGTTCCGTATAGCTCGTTAGATCAGTTTGCCAAACTTGCAGATGAATTGATGGCCGACCGACAATTCAATGTCAACGGAAAAGAATATCT
>JANOQK010000460.1:0-6600 GCA_031414855.1 Bacteroidia bacterium
CGTTTTGTGGATTTCAGATCACTGAACTTCCCAGGAGAAAATACCGGAAAATTCGACAGAACGGTAAAGCCTTTTCAGCTAACTGTGCAACTGGACAAATCAAGGGGTAATAGTGCCTACTCTATTAATCTTACCGGGGATATGAATGGCAATTATCGAATTGAAAATCTGGATAGGCCGGAGCCAGCGATTAGTGGCAATTATGTAGCAACTACTTTCGCGCTAACATCCAAGCCTATAAACGGAGATGTCTATATTATCGGGGCCTTCAACAATTGGATACGGGATGAAGAAAATAAAATGGTTTATAATTCAAGCAAGGGAATTTATGAATCAACTCTTTTCTTAAAACAAGGATTTTATAACTACGCCTACTCAGTTGAAAACTCTTCCCTTCCTCCTGACTACTTTGAAGGTAGTCATTACGAAACAGAGAACCTGTATGAAGTATTTATGTACTACAGGTCGTACCGACCCAATGCGGATCTCTTAGTTGGCTATTTTGTATTGCCCGTCAATCCGCACTAAGCGTAACTCATCTCTTGGCTGGAAGCCTTGCGAATGGTATCTGCGTTTGCGACATCCAACATCCCAAAACCTTTGTGCGAAAAATAACCCAAACCATTCTCATATAAGAACTGTTGAACAGGCTGAGGTGCATACAGCGTAAAAGGAAAGGTATAACCACGCACTTCATATTTCACATCTGAGTCAAACAAGGGATAAATGCGTGCGAATTTTTTGTGTGAGGTCTGTATTCTATTGATGTAATCCTTATCAGGTACCAACTGAAATTTATAGTATTGCGCTAACTGCTCAGGGGTGTATTTGCCACTTGCCTCCATTCGGGCGATAGTCGAATCATAAAGTAGGTCTGAAAATTCATCGCTTTCCGGAGTAATGAAACGTTTGCCTCGTTCGTCATTAAATGAGGCTGGGATAAGTACAACCGGAGAAATGCACAGAAATTTTACTGAATCTGTTATCGTAACGGTCTCTTCTTTCTCATATGACTCTGGAATCAACTGAAGATTCCCAATCATCAATTCCTTCTGTTCAAATAAGGTGGCGAGAAAGTAATCCAGAAAGGACTGATCAGTAGCCGAAAAAACCAGTGTAACTTTTGAAGAATAGAAGTGCAGTCCTTTTCTGCTGATCTTGATCTGACCTTTTAGTCCAGAAAAGTTGTATTGAGTATAAGTAGCAAACTGCTTATTCGCCCCAAGCATAACCAAGCCTTTGATGGTTTGGGCCAACAAAAACTGATGGTGAAAAGGCACGTAAGCACCTCTGTTGATTAACGAAAAAACGATTCGGATTCTCACGCCCCAAAAAATTAAAGGGTAACAGTAAAAGTCTAAAAACTCCCGATTTAAAAAATGAACTTAGGAAGGCTAAAGTACTAAAAATCAGGCAAGTTGGAAGACCTGAAGTAAGGAATATTTCAGTTTATATAATTTTCAAGAAGACTAAATTGCAGAGTCCCTGAAAATAACTTGAAAAGCTTAAAATTTCGGGGTTATGCTCTAAACGTTGAATCTGAAATGCATAATATCGCCATCCTCGACAACGTACTCTTTTCCCTCAACTGCCAACTTTCCAGCCTCCCGGCAGCCTACTTCTGTCTTGTACTTCTGATAATCAGCTAGTTTGATTACCTCTGCCCTGATAAAGCCTTTTTCAAAATCAGTATGGATAACTCCAGCGGCCTGTGGCGCTCTCCAACCCCGGTGAATTGTCCACGCACGAACCTCTTTTTCTCCAGCTGTAAAATAAGTTATCAAATCGAGCAAATGATATGCTGCATGAATTAACCTGTTTAGGCCTGACTCTTCCAAACCATATTCTTTCAAAAAGACTTCTCGGTCTGCTTCGCTTTCAAGTTCTGCAATCTGAGCTTCTATCGCTGCGCTTACCATCACCACTTCGGCATTTTCATCCTTCACCAACTCCCTTAGAGCATCTACGAATTTATTTCCTGTCAATACTGAAGCTTCATCGACATTGGCCACATAGATTACAGGCTTATCGGTTAGCAGTTTCAAATCTTCGATTGCTAGTTTTTCATCCGCGTCAATCTTTACCGTGCGGGCATTTTTTCCGCTTTGCAATGTTTGCTGATACAATTGAAGCGTTGCTAATTCCTTTTTTGCCTTTGCATCACCACTCTTGGCCGTGCGCTCCACCTTACTGATTTTCTTATCGATCGACTCAAGGTCTTTCAATTGAAGTTCGATATCAATAACCTCTTTATCAGAAACAGGGTTGATCTTTCCTTCAACGTGAATAATGTTTTCATTTTCGAAGCAGCGCACTACGTGAGCTATCGCATCCACTTCACGTATGTTAGCCAAAAACTGGTTACCTAAACCTTCTCCTTTACTTGCTCCCTTTACCAAACCAGCAATATCAACAAATTCAAAAGTGGTCGGTAACACCCTTTGCGGGTTTACCAATTTTTCCAATTCTTTCAACCGCTTGTCAGGTACAGTAATTACACCAACATTAGGTTCTATCGTACAAAAAGGAAAATTGGCAGCCTCGGCTTTATTATTTGAAATGGCATTGAATAAGGTAGATTTTCCAACGTTTGGCAAGCCAACAATACCGCATTTAAGACTCATAACTCAGGTTCTGATTAAAATTGGCCGCAAATATAACCAAAAGAAAAAGCCTCCCAATTTTCATCAGAAGGCTCTTTCAGGTTCAGGCTAGGTTAAATTCTTAATCCCACTTCAGTTCACTATCTACAGTGGATGTTTTAGTGGTTTCCTCTACTGGGACAGATTCGGCATGTTCTTCTCGCGCATGATCAAATTGAGTAAAGTCTACACCTGGCATTAACTCTGTCTTTACGTGATTGACAGTATTATTTAGTGCCTCCATAAACTTATTAAAATCTTCCTTATATAGAAAGATCTTATGTTTTTCATAGGTAAAACCCTCATCGTCTTTGTTATACCTCTTCTTACTTTCGGTAATAGTGAGGTAGTAATCATTCGAACGAGTTGACTTCACATCAAAAAAATAGGTACGCTTACCAGCTTTTACCTTCTCCGAGAAAATCTCGTCTCTTCCATTGTTCTTGTTCTCTTCCACAGCGCCAGTGTTTTAAGGTTAGGGTTGGGTTTTTGGTTCGATCGAATATAGTAGTTTCAAAAATTATTGCAAACTAAGGCCACCATATTTCAGCTATTTACCGTTATTTTTGATTGATTTCCTAAGAAATCAACCTGATTTAGCCTGCTAATCGCATTATTATAACGCTTTGAATACAAACCTTGATGATATTAAGAAGTCTGGGAATCTGGAATTGTTGGCCAAACAATTGGTAGAAGGTTTCATTACTGGGCTTCATAAGTCTCCCTATCACGGATTCTCCGTTGAGTTTGCTGAACACCGGCTTTACAATGAGGGTCAAAGTACACGACACATTGACTGGAAAGTTTTTGCACGCACGGACAGATTGTACACTAAGCAATACGAGGAAGAAACAAACTTAAGGTGTTTAATCGCAATCGATGTCTCCTCTTCCATGTATTATCCGGCCGATACAATTGCAAAACTAAAATTCAGCGTTTACGCTGCCTCCGCCTTGGCCTATCTATTGCATAAGCAGCGCGATGCTATCGGACTGTGTTTATTTTCTGACAAGATAGAAGAGTACACCCAAATCAAATCGACAGCAACACATCTCGATAAGGTCTACACGTTACTTGAAAAGGCAATTGAACGAGGAAGTCAGGGACTGAAATCCACACAAGTTGCCACTGTGCTTCATGAAGTAGCAGAAAAAACCCACAAACGTTCTTTAGTGGTTATATTCAGTGACATGTTTGAGGGCGAAAATGCAGATGAAATCTTCAAGGCACTTCAACATCTTAAACACAACAAGCATGAAGTGTTATTATTCCATGTATGTGATCATGATACGGAACTGGCTTTTAATTTTGATGAAAAGCCTTATGAGTTTATTGATCTGGAGAGTGGTGAACGTTTAAAACTTAATCCAGCAGAAATCCGTGATCGTTACACTACTCAATTAAAAGATTTTCACAAGGAACTTCAGTTGAAGTGCAACCAATTAAAGATTGATTTTATATCCGCTAATACTCAAACGGATTACCATACCGTGTTACAATCCTATCTGATCAAGCGATCTAAGATGAGATAGTCTGGGACTTAGGCATTAGGACTTAGTGGGCAATATTCACTGTCTCAAAATACCGAGTGATTAAGTACGATGGCGATGGGCTAAGTCCCAATACCTAAGTCCTAATTAAGCTTGCAGTTGTTCGTTATGAAGCCAAGCCTTTTTAGATGCCAAAACTTCTTTAGTCTCTACATAATCAGGATCAGGTACGCAGCAATCAACAGGACATACGGCTGCGCATTGCGGTTCTTCATGAAAGCCTGTGCATTCTGTACATTTTCCCGAAACGATATAGTAAAATTCATTTGACACTGGCTGTTGGGTAGACTTGGCGTCAACGGTTGATCCGTCTTCCATTTCTACTTCTTTCAATGCCGTACCCCCGGCCCAGTTCCATTCCCTTCCACCTTCGTATATAGCTGTATTAGGGCACTCTGGCTCACAAGCTCCACAATTGATACACTCATCCGTTATCTTTATCGCCATGTCTGTCTTTTTTTCTCTTTTCAGAGTAATTTCGCCCGCCTGTTGGTAGGTGCAAAAATAAGTCACAAAAACCTGTCATCAAAACGCACAAATTCAATCAAAAGTTTTAGGCCTGTATGAATTTAACACAACGCATTGAAGCATTTAGTAAACTAGGAGAGAAACTTAATCAAGTACAACCGTTTGAACTTCAAGAAATCATTGAAAATGTAAAAAATCAGAACCCCTGGTTTACGGAAGACAACATTAAGCGTTCATTGAAGGGAATAACCAAGTTTCTTAACAAATCTGACTTAGTAAAATGGACTTCGGGATATAATCTAGGTCCTAAGGAAGCTAAGAATGTTGGAGTTGTCATGGCCGGAAATATTCCACTAGTTGGTTTTCATGACTTTTTATGTATTCTAATTGCCGGACATACCGCGATTATAAAACTTAGTTCACAAGATTCCATTCTGATAAAATGGGCAACCAAAACATTGATTTCTCTTGAGCCGGAATTTGCAAAGCATATCATTTTTCAAGAACGGTTAAATAGTGTTGATGCGATGATTGCAACGGGTAGTGATAACACGGCTCGTTACTTTGAATACTATTTTAGAAATATTCCTCACATCATTCGAAAGAACAGATCATCCTGCGCCATTATTATGGGAGAAGAATCGGCTGAAGAACTTAAGACACTTGGGATCGATGTGTTTTCATATTTCGGCCTAGGCTGTCGCAATGTTTCTAAGCTTTATGTGCCAGAAGGTTACAACTTTATTGGAATGCTAGACAGCTGGGCAACCTATCAAGATATTATACATCATCATAAGTATTGCAATAATTACGATTATCAAAAATCAATCCTACTGGTAAATGGTATTCCTTTTCTGGATACCGGTTATGTTTTGGTTACGGAGAATGAGGCTCTAGTCTCCCCTATTTCTACCCTATATTATGAAACCTATACCGATCAAATTGACCTATCTGAAAAGGTAGCAAAACAGAAAGATAAATTGCAATGTCTTGTTTCTGCCAATGGATGGTATCCCAAAAGTGTTCCATTTGGCAAAGCTCAATCACCAGATGTCTGGGATTACGCTGACTATATTGATACGCTAAGGTTTTTAGAATTTGGAAACCATTAATCGTTATCAGATAATCGTCTTGGACTGAATACTTTCAACGATTAGCTGATAACTATTATTTTCCTCGCATAATCTCAATCCAACCCGTCATCGAGTCCTCTGGTAAACTCAACTTATAGTAATAAATACCATCTGCCATTTCCCCTCCGGTCCAATCATTTTGATAATTGCCAGAAGTGAATACTTCTTTTCCCCATCGGTTGGTAATGACCAAATTAGCGTCTGATGGAAGGTTGCGAATAAAGAAGACATCGTTGACACCGTCACCATTAGGCGTGAATACATTTGGCACATAAACATCCGTATCAACATTGATCGTGATTTGATACTCCTTCACGCATCCGAGGGCATCGCGTAAGGATAATTGATAAACTCCAGCAAACAGATTCTTGATATTTAATTCCACTTTCAAGTTTTGTGGATTTAATGGTGCGATCGTCCAATCCTGTACAAAACCCTGACTTGGGAACAAGGGTTGTATCAATTCAAGACGAACCTCATAAGGTTCTTGTTCGCTTTCATCGATACGAACCAAGATAGAACCCGTTGCCTGATCCGGCAATGAAATCACTCGGGTTACAAATAGCGTATCTAATGCTTTCGTAGCTCCGGATATAGCAATATTCTGAAATGAAGTAGCAATTGGAGTTAAACATGTTGGTACTACAGAAGACTGATTTTGTGTTAAACGAATCTGGTAACTACCCGGGGTAAGGTTTGGAATTTTAACTTCTCCTAATGATTGAGAAAATGTTATCGGCCCTGTCGAGGTAACACCTGACTTTAGCAACTCATAATTAAAATCAAGATTATGTGCACCTTTGATTT
>JANOQK010000461.1:0-5067 GCA_031414855.1 Bacteroidia bacterium
GGCTGTCCGGTGTATTGGGAGTATTGGTGGCGTTGAAGTTTCTGAATAGATACGTGTATGTATTGCTTGCGATAAAATCCAGTGTTCCATTGGTTTGAAATACAAAAGAGTATCCAGCTTTAAGATCACGGTCTGTAAACCCATATCGGTCATCCCAGATAAAAGCAAGATCACTGGTAGGGCCATGATTGTTGACAATGGCCGACTTAGGATAAAATAGATATTTGGCAGAGGGGGATATTCTCTTGTAACCGCTTCTTGGCGTGAAGCCAACAGCAGGATCATAACCGCTACCGATGATTTGATGATACCAATTAAAATTTAGTTTTTGTGTGTTGTAGCTAAGGCCATAACCGTGTGCAAATTCTTTTCCTGGTTTTGTCTCCGTGAATTGCTTATGAAAGAATAAATTTCCCGTCCATTTGTTATTGAGAAAATTATAGTTGTAATCTAGTCCGGCCACGCGGTTATAGTTATAGCCGGCAAGTTTAAAATCGCTCGAATCGATTTTGAACTGCTGTCGGTTTACAAAAATAGCGCGGATGTTTGAATTGGTGCCAAGTCTTCGTTGAGTGGTGCCTACCGTGTAATTGTAAGATGGAATATTGGAGTCTTTTACTTCCGCTGTTTGCATATTCAAAAAACCAACTCGCCATTGCTTATTAAGGTTTCCGCTTAGCCTTGCTCCAAACAGAATTCTATTCTGAACATTTAGGCCTGTGCTGGTGTCACGCGCTACACCAATTCGCCTGGAAAAGAAAGGCCGCGCATTCATATGACCAAAAGACGAGAATAGATCTGCGTTCTCAAGAAAAAATTGTCTCTTCTCCGGATAGAATATTTCAAAACGATCCAGGTTGGTTACTTGTTGATCAACTTCTACTTGCGAAAAGTCGGGATTAACAGTGAGATCTAAATTCAAAGACGAAGTGACTGCAACTTTCGCATCACCACCTACCTGAAGTTCGCTCTTCTGGGGTTGATTTTTTTCAAAATCACGGGAAGTCTGCCCTGCCACATAAGGTATTATTGAAACGTTCGCTCCAGGATGTTCGAGAGGAGCATCCCAAACCATTTCAGCTGAATAGTTAAGGTTACCGGGTTCGAAAATCCGGGGAGTGAAGGGATAAATCGCTCGTTCATTTTCTTTACTATCAATACGATATAGTTTTACGTTCCACTTCTTAGAGCCTGCTTTGTAGCGAAGGGTTTTAAATGGAATGGCAAACTCGGCCACCCAATTATTTTCATTAATCTTTGTTGCACCAAACCATTTGTTGTCCCAGGATAAGTTAAGGTCATTTCTGTTAAGATAGCCATTGGAGATCAGCCCTTCACGTTGTACCCCGGCAGGGCTAAGGCCAAAGAAAAACCCGTTGGTAACATCTTGGAAAGGATCAAACACCACGGACAAACCATCCAGGCCCGGGCCGCGAAAATCTCTTCGTAAGGAAGACATCACGTATTTACCCGGTATGTTGTCATAGGCAATGGCACTTACATATAGAAAATGATCATCATAGGTAAGCTTAAATTCAGTCCGAACCTTTGAACGTGAAGTGTCATAGGGAAATTGCTGAATAAGGTTATCAATTAATTCTGCATTTTTCCACGAAGCCTCATCTATAATGCCATCTAACTTAATTGGATCAGTTGATCGCCTAATAGTAAACGAAGGCTGATTAGACGATTGTGCCCAGGATTGGGCAACGAGCAGAAAGACGAAGAGAAATACAAAAAGAAATTTCATTAAAAACAATTCAGATGTTAATTACTGAAAAAATATATTTGCATGTTGCAAAAGTTGATAAGCGGATTGAATTCATAATAGATTGTCAATTAGTTGGCTCAGACATATGCTTGATGGCTCAAGAAATTGAACTATTACTGAAAATATATTTTTGTAAATATTCTTTTACATCCTTTGTGGCATCAATCCACCTCCTATTTTTGCCAACCGTTATTCGTTAATAGTTAACCCTGTCTACAGGCGGGCGTTAATCGGGAATGGACACAAACAGGTAAACTATTAACTGCTAACTATTAACTTTCCAGTATGAATAACATTTCCCGAATTGCTTCCGAGTTAAATATCAGCACTCAGCAAGTAGAAGTTGTGGTAGATATGTTAGCCGAAGGTGCTACCATACCCTTCATGGCACGCTACCGCAAGGAGATGACGGGCAGTCTCGATGAAGTTCAGCTGGCAGCAATTCGCGATCGCCACGAACAACTGGTGGAGTTGGATAAACGCAGAGAGGCAATTCTTAAGTCGATTGAGAAGCAAGAGAAGCTAACACCGGCATTGGCAAAAGCCATTGAAGAGGCTGAAACAATGACTGCCCTGGAAGACATCTACCTTCCGTATAACCCTAAACGCAAGACGCGGGCCAGCATCGCCAAGGAAAAGGGACTGGAACCATTAGCCCTCAGTTTATTCGAGCAAGCTTGCCTCCCGGAGCTTAGCGTAGGGATGGCCAAATTGGATGTTGAGAAAGTTGCTGCCACTTATATTAACAAAGAGTTGGGTGTTGCCACAGAGCAAGAAGCGCTGGAAGGCGCGCGCGATATCATAGCGGAGTGGATCAGTGAAAACCAGGAAGCCCGCAAAAATATTCGCGAAATTTTCTGGCAAGATGGCATCATCGAAACTTCCGTGATCAAATCAAAAGCAGAGACAGAAGAAGCACAAAAATTCAAAGATTACTTTGAATGGAAAGAGCCGATTAAAAAAACTCCTTCGCACAGATTGCTTGCCATGCGCAGGGCGGAGAAAGAGGGATTTGTTTCTTTGAATATTTCGCCTGCCGAGGATCTAGCGATTCAATCATTGGAAAGGCAATTTATAAAAACAACGGCACCGGTTGCAGAACAGGTAGGTTTAGCGATAAAAGATTCATACAAGCGTTTATTAAAACCTTCGCTTGAAAGTGAAGTGCGGGTGGAAACAAAACAGCAAGCTGACCTCGAGGCCATAAAAGTTTTTTCTTCCAATTTGAAGGAATTATTGTTGGCTTCTCCGTTAGGACAAAAGCGAGTGATGGCACTTGATCCCGGTTTTCGATCGGGCACTAAATTGGTTGTGCTGGGTGAACAAGGCGAACTGCTTTTCAACACCGTCATTTACCCGCTGGAGCCACAGCGAGAGACAGCAAAGTCAGCGGCTATTGTCATGGGCCTTAGTGATCGTTTTAAGATTGAAGCCATTGCCATTGGTAATGGAACAGCAAGTCGTGAAACAGAATCGTTTGTTAAGGCTCTTGGTCTTCCCAAAGAAATTATAGTAGTGATGGTGAATGAAAGTGGAGCTTCCATTTATTCTGCAAGTGAAGTAGCACGTGAAGAATTTCCGGATCATGATATTACCGTGCGTGGTGCCGTTTCGATTGGTAGAAGATTGACCGATCCGTTGGCGGAGTTGGTGAAGATCGATGCCAAGTCTATTGGAGTAGGTCAATATCAGCACGATGTAGATCAAGCCAAATTAAAAGCAGGCCTTGATGATGTGGTGATGAGTTGTGTAAACTCTGTTGGTGTAGAGGTAAACACTGCGAGTAGGGAATTACTTTCGTATGTTTCAGGATTAGGTCCGCAATTAGCAAAGAGCATTGTTGAATACAGAAACCAAAACGGAGCATTCAAAGATCGGCATGCTTTAAATAAAGTGCCTCGCCTTGGCGATAAAGCATTTGAACAATGCGCAGGCTTTTTGCGCATACGCGATTCAAAAAATCCATTGGACGCAAGCGCGGTTCACCCGGAGCGTTATGAGCTAGTTGAAAAATTTGCGAAGGACTTAGGTTGTACAGTAAAAGATTTGATGACAAGTGCAGACTTGCGTAAGAAACTTGATCTTAAAAAGTATGTAACGGACACAGTTGGCTTGCCCACATTGACTGACATTCTCTTAGAATTAGAAAAACCCGGCCGCGACCCGCGCGACAAATTTGAAGTGTTTAGTTTTGAAGAGGGCATCCACGAAATCAAAGATTTAAAAATAGGTATGGTGTTGCCGGGTATTGTTACCAATGTAACCAACTTTGGAGCGTTTGTAGATGTGGGCGTTCATCAGGATGGGCTTGTGCACATTAGCCACTTGAGCGACCGGTTTATCAAAGACCCAAGCCAGGTCATTTCTGTTCAACAAAAAGTAAAAGTTACAGTAGTGGAAGTTGACGTGGCGCGCAAGCGAATTGCCTTATCCATGAAGAGTGATCCATTTGGTAATGCGCCTGCGAAAGCAAGTGAACAAAAGTCTTCTCCTCAGCAATCGAAGTCTCTTTCTAAACACCCGAGGTCTGTGTCCTCACAGACACCAATCAAAAAACACTCCTCAACGGCTCCTATAAAAAAGGAGGAATCTATGGAAGATAAGTTGGCGCAGTTGAGAGAGAAGTTTAAGAGGTAGGAAATCTCTGTTATCCCATTCTAGTTTTGTAATTCTAATTCTTTAACTGAATCCCGGCACCAAATAAAGGAGCATTTAGTGTATTGCGTCCTGCCACGATAAAGTCTGCGGAAGCAAATGCGCCCATTCTTTTCGAAAAATGATACATGAGTTCTGCTCCCGGTGAGAATATTTCGCGATGGTTAGAAAAAATACTGTTAAGTGAAACGGGCGCTGTATCGTTAAAGAGCGATTCGATGGCCGTAAAACGAATGAGTAAACTCATTTTGCTATGAACATAACCTGCCTCGAACCCGTAATGGATGTCGTTCGAGAAATCGTTTGATCGATTATTGAACGCGACCTTGCCAGCGATGCGAAATGACGAAAAATTCTGATGAAGCTGAATTCCAATAAGCTGATTGAATTCACCATCACCTGATTGAATGTCTGTATCTGTGCCTACTGTCCCCACTTTGCCTAGGGGTAATCCCAAGGAGAGAAATACCATTGCCTGAACTGGCAATTTTTTCCTCAACACATATTTGATACCCATTTCAGAGTCGCCAAAGGAGTTCAATGCGCGGCCGGGTTGAGTGGTGCCGGATTGATTAAACTCTAATGCGTTGACAGTGGTTCGTACAAAAAAAGGAAATGAAAACGTCCCAGCAATTCGATCG
>JANOQK010000462.1:0-10069 GCA_031414855.1 Bacteroidia bacterium
GCCCCACAGATGCTACAATACGTACTGCGCTACACCGGAAAGTTTAATGAACCGAAGCAATATGAAAATATTGTGTTGCGTGCAGATAAGGAAGGCTCTATTTTAAAACTGAAAGATGTTGCCGATGTAGAGTTTGGGGTGCGTAACTATAACGTCTTGTCAAAAGAAGATGGTCGTCCGTCTGCTGCTATTATGCTCAAACAGCGGCCTGGCTCCAATGCCAAAGAAGTAATCGAGAACGTAAAGAAGAAAATGGAGGAACTGAAAAATTCTTCTTTCCCTCCAGGCATGAGCTACAACATTGGCTATGATGTATCGCGGTTTTTAGATGCTTCTATTGCAGAAGTAATGCGTACACTAATCGAAGCATTCATTCTGGTATCGCTGGTGGTGTTTCTTTTTTTGCAAGATTGGCGATCTACTCTTATTCCGGCATTGGCGGTTCCTGTATCACTCATCGGAGCTTTCTTCTTCATGCAGTTGTTAGGTTTCTCTATCAACCTGCTCACCTTATTTGCTTTAGTCCTCGCGATTGGTATCGTGGTGGACAACGCCATTGTGGTGGTGGAGGCTGTTCACGTACAAATGGAAACTAAGAATCTTCCGCCTAAAGAAGCAACGCTAGCCGCAATGAGCGAGATCAGCAGCGCCATCATTGCTATCACGTTGGTCATGTCAGCTGTTTTCATTCCGGTCGCTTTTATGTCAGGACCTGTAGGTGTTTTTTATCGACAGTTTTCATTGACATTGGCGATTGCTATTTTTATTTCCGGAATCAATGCGGTTACGCTCACACCTGCCTTATGCGCCATCTTACTTAAAAACAACCACGGCAAAAAGAGAACTGGATTGCTGCACGCATTTTTTGGCAAGTTCAATAACGGCTACGACTTACTATCGGCAAGATATCAATCGGTGGTACGTTCAATAGCGGGACGCAAATCAATTACATGGGCAATGCTTTTCATATTCTGTATCGCTACCTGGGGCATAAACTCTTTTTTACCAACAGGCTTCATTCCTTCGGAAGATCAGGGAATGATTTATGCCAATGTTACAGCACCATCTGGTGCAACTGTAGAACGTACAGAAGAAGTGATGGATCAAATACAACAAGTGGCCAAAGATATGCCAGCCGTAGAGTCCGTTTCAACCTTATCGGGATTTAGTTTGATTACAGATGGAGCCGGTGCCGCCTTTGGAATGGGGATGATCAACTTAAAACCATGGGATAAACGCGATGAATCTGTCAATGAATTGATTGTCCAACTCCAAGAAAAAACGAAGCATATCAAAGATGCAAGTATCCAGTTTTTTCCGCCACCTACTGTGCCAGGCTTTGGTAACGCAAGTGGTTTTGAAGTGCGGGTGCTAGATAAAACGGGCACCGGTAATTTGCAGCGGACTTCTTCAGTAACAAATGAGTTTATAGAAGCACTAAAAAAGCGACCGGAGATTGCTGATGCCTTCACCAGCTTCGATGCAAGTTATCCGCAGTACATGATACACATCGATCAAGACATCGCAGGTCAGAAAGGCGTAACAGTTGAAAATGCAATGAGTAATCTGCAAACACTCATCGGTAGCTATTATACCACCAACTTCATTCGCTTCGGGCAAATGTATAAGGTGATGGTGCAAGCGGCACCGCACTATCGGGCAACCCCTGAAGATTTATTGAAACTGTACGTGAAGAATGATTTTGGTGAAATGGTGCCCTATTCGTCTTTCGTAAGACTTGAACGCGTGTATGGCCCCGAGCAATTGACCCGGTACAATATGTTTACTTCCGCGATGGTCAATGGCGATGCAGCTAAAGGATACAGCAGTGGTGATGCAATTAACGCCATCAAAACAGTAGCCGAAGAAAAATTGCCCCGTGGCTTCTCTATTGAGTGGTCGGGGATGACGCGTGAAGAAGTTCTATCCGGCAACCAGGCGGTTTTCATTTTTCTAATTTGTCTACTCTTCGTCTACCTACTTTTATCTGCGCAGTATGAAAGCTTCTTACTGCCATTACCTGTCATATTATCATTGCCAACAGGAATCTTCGGGTCGTTTCTTATGCTGCAATTACTGGGCTTACAAAATAATATCTATGCACAAGTAGCTCTGGTGATGTTGATCGGCTTGTTAGGTAAGAATGCTATTTTGATTGTAGAGGTTGCAGTTCTTAGGCAAAAGGAAGGACGAAGTATTATTGATGCCGCCATTGATGGAGCAGCCTCCCGACTTCGTCCCATCTTGATGACATCCTTTGCATTTATTGCCGGATTAATTCCATTGTGTATTGCCACTGGTGCAGGGTCTATGGGCAATCGCTCAATTGGAACAGCAGCAGCCGGAGGGATGTTGTTCGGTACTTTGTTTGGAGTAATTATCATTCCCGGACTTTATGTTGTATTCGCCAGTATGGCAAAGGCCACTTCTAAGAAAGAAGAAAAGTCATCTGCAATCGTTGAACCTCATTCGTAAAAGTTATGCATTTCAAGTCACTTCATTTTTTATTAATTGTTTCGCTCTCTACTTTTTTGAGTGGTTGTAAGTTGGCTGAAAAAGTGCAAGAGCCTGACCTCGCCAAAATGCCAGAACAATTTCAACCTTCGTTGAAGCCAACATCAAGTCAATCGCTTTTACCTTGGAGAGAATACTTTACTGATTCCTCGTTGGTCATTTACATTGACGAAGCACTAAAAAGCAATTTGAATTTAAAAATCGCTTTGCAACGAGTGAGCATGGCCGGGGCAAACGTAAGAATGGCGAGGGGCGCGCTTTTGCCATCACTGAACGCAGTCACCTCTGTAGGGCAGCAGCGCTTTGGTGAATACACCATGGATGGCGTGGGGAATTTTGATACTAACTTATCTGTCAATGTGCCCCCGGATAGGCGTATACCTGTGAATTTGCCCGACTATTATTTGGGCTTTCAAAGCAGTTGGGAAGTGGATGTTTGGGGTAAACTTCGAAATAGAAGAAAGGCCACATCGGCTCGCTTTTTTGCAAGCGAGAAAGCAAGACATCTCATTCAGACTATGGTCGTATCTGAAGTGGCGCGACACTATTATAGTTTACTTGCCCTGGATAACAAACTGTTGATCATTCGAGAAAACATAGCACTACAGCAAACGGCTGTAACACTCATCGCTGCACAAAAAGCGGCAGGCAGGGCTACGGAGTTAGCGGTAAAACAATTTTCAGCGCAGTTGCTTAACACACAAAGTTTAGAAGCATTAATACAACAGGAAATCATAAGACAAGAGAATGAATTGAACTTATTATTGGGCCGCTATCCACAGCCGATTGCCAGAGGTGAAACTATTTTAAAGCAAGCGTTGCCAAAAGAATTCCAAACGGGTTTACCTTCACTCCTTCTCATCCAACGACCTGATATTCGGCAGGCGGAGCTTCAATTGGTGGCTTCGCGTCTAGACGTCAAGGCAGCGAGAGCCGCCTTTCTGCCTTCTATTAACTTAACAGCCGGAGTGGGTTTACAATCGTTTAGTACCGCGGTTCTGTTTAATACACCTACTTCTGCAGCCTATTCTATTTTAGGTGGATTAGTTGCACCATTGTTTAACCGAAACGTCATCCGTGCGGAATATCGTAAAGCATCGGCATCGCAGCTTGAATCATTTTTCTCGTATCAACAAAGTATTTTACAGGGATTTCAGGAGGTAGCTACACAATTAAATAAAATTGAAAATTACCAGAAGTCGTATCAATTTAAGTCTCAAGAGGTAACTACATTAGAAGAAGGTGTAGCTGCCTCCAATGATCTATTTGTAGCTGGTTTTGCTTCCTATCTGGAAGTGGTGACAGCCCAAAAGAGTGTGCTTGCCGCTGAGTTGGATGCCATTGACACCAGACAACAGCAGTTCAATGCCACTATTGATTTGTATCGTGCATTGGGTGGGGGGTGGAATTAGGGTAATCACATCATAAAAATTGAATCAATGGTTTGACACAACGCATACGTTCCGTTATCGACCAAAAATATCTTTGTAGGCACAATACTCACACGTTTTACCATTGTTGTTTGTTCAAAGGGCTTGATTAACATCAAACAATTCTATAACGGCTGGAGAAGGCTATTTTCAAATGTAGGCATGGATAATACTTACTTATCTTCAAGAGCCATAAAGAGCTATTTGGAAAACAAACTATAAGTAAAAATTATACAATCCATAACGAAGTTGAATAAAATAGTACTGTTATAAATATACATTTTTGCGGCACAATTAAAGCGTAAAAGATGACAAGAATAACAGTAGCAAAAGGAGATGGAATAGGTCCGGAAATAATGGATGCCACTTTAAAAATTATTTTGGCAGCTGGAGCTAAAATTGAAATAGATGAAATTGAAGTAGGAGAAAAGGTGTACTTGGCAGGTAATAATTCTGGTATAAGCCCTGAATCCTGGCAAATTATAAGAAAAAACAAAATATTCTTAAAAGCTCCCATCACTACCCCACAGGGTGGAGGTTACAAAAGCTTAAATGTGACCACTCGTAAATTTCTGGGTCTTTATTCTAACGTCAGACCTTGCATGAGTTTGCATCCATTTATTCAAACAAAACATCCTGTAATGGATATCGTAATCGTTCGGGAAAACGAGGAAGATCTATACGCAGGTATTGAACATCAGCAAACAGATGAGGTAGTTCAATGTTTGAAGTTAATTAGCAGACCTGGATGCGAAAAGATCGTGCGATACGCATTTGAATACGCTAAGCAGTATGGTCGAAAAAAGGTGACCTGTTTCACCAAGGATAATATCATGAAGCAAACAGACGGATTATTTCATCAAGTTTTTGATGAAGTGGCAAAGGAGTATCCTGACTTGGAAAATGAACATTGGATTGTTGATATAGGAGCTGCGAAAATGGCAGATACCCCTGAGTTGTTTGATGTTATTGTGATGCCCAATTTGTATGGTGATGTGTTATCTGATGTGGCTGCTCAAATAGCAGGTTCTGTGGGTTTAGCGGGGTCGGCAAATATTGGTGAAGAATGCGCCATGTTTGAGGCAATACATGGCTCTGCACCCCGAAGAGCTGGACAAAATCTTGCAAACCCATCAGGCTTATTGCAAGGCGCCATCATGATGTTGAATCACATGGGCCAAACGGATGTCGCTGAGAAAGTTCAGAATGCATGGTTGAAAACGTTAGAAGATGGTATTCACACCTATGATGTTTATAAAGAAGGCACCAGTAAGCAAAAGGTAGGTACAAAAGAATTCGCGGAAGCAGTGGTAAAGAATCTGGGTCATATACCCTCCACACTAAAGCCAGTTTCATATGCAAAAAGTTCAGCCCTCAACTTGCCGAAATACAAACGCAAACAACCGGCAACAAAAGAGCTGGAGGGCGTGGATATATTTGTGCATTGGAACGGCACAAGCCCCGATGCGCTTGCTACCTTAGTTCGAAATATAGAAAACGAAGAAATTAAACTCTCGATGATTACAAACAGAGGAATAAAAGTATGGCCTGAAGGATTTGAAGAAACGTTTTGCACAGACCATTGGCGTTGCCGATTTAAACCGACTACCAATAAGTTTATTTCGAAGACAGATATTATTATTCTGCTGACCAAGTCCATCGAGCGAAATATCGATGTTATAAAAACTGAGAATCTTTACTTGTTTGATGGAAAGAGAGCATATTCATTAGGACAGGGACAGTAAAAAAATGAGTAATATGAAGAAAGAAAGGCAATTCAATTTAGTAGCAGGTATTTTTACACCTGCAGATGCTAAGGAAATCCTGATCAGTTTGATTGACGAAAAGATAAGGTTTCATAATCTTAAAATACTTAGTCATCAGGAGAGATTTGGTGTTGATGATCGTAGCCATGTTAAGAGATTTAACCAATTGATCAAAACAAAATCGCAGATTCAGAAGATGATCGCAACTTTTGAGAAAAAGAATAAGAGTTTGGTGATCAATTCAAAAATACTCATTGATTCAACTGATTAGAAAACCTGCGGTAATTCATTTTCAGTGATAGGAAGTTTTGACCTTGAGGTTAAGAAATTCTTTAAACCCAGATTATGCAATAGCCCTGACCTTCAGGTCGCGGGAAATAAAGGGAAAAATATTTTGCTTTAGCCAAATATATATTCGGGCCAAAGCCCTTTTGGTTTGGGTTCATTTGTTCCACGACCTCAAGGTGGTGACTATTTTTTCTAATGCATAATCGGGGTTAAAAAATGAATTTGTGTTGGTGATTTATACGTCTGCATGTTAAATGATTTCTATTATGACCTTTTTACCAGGCGTATGGAAAATCCTGAAGAGATGAAGAAATTAGTCTGCTTATCCAGTCGACTAATTCCGCTAGAAATATCTAGCTGGATATGTTTATCAATTCGGTAAGTTAGGCCCCCATCTATCCCATGTTCAGCAGTTCCTTTTCTTCGGATAAAGTCGAAATATTCAATAAAGAATCCAAGTCGATCCGTAGGTAAGTAGTTGAAGCAAAAAGAAGAGGTAAAAATACTTGTACTGGAAAATCCGTCCCAGACAAGACCAATATTGTAATTGATAGCTGTTTTTGCTGAAAAATCGTTTTCAAAAAGTAAAAGGATATCATGCCCCAATTGACCTGGCTGAAGATCTGTTTTTCCGAGTGGAATAATAATATCTGCAAGAATATCTGTTTCAGGAATCCAACCCTGTTGTTCAATGATGTGGGTCTTAATTCCAATTGTAAGCGGAGAGAGGCCTTTCAATTTACCGCTAGTTGTATTATCCTGAATATTTTTTACGGCAACGCGAAGTTCGGCATTCTTACTTAACCCAGTTCTGAATAGGCTAACAGGTAAAAAATAAATGTCGCCATTGTATCTTTTGTAGTAATCAAAACCTGTTTCAAACTGGAACATACCTGGCGCTACGGTAAAGGGAGACTCCGCTATGCCAGGTCTATCTACCGTGAGCTCGTTAAGTTCGTCCGATTGTGCGTAAGCTAACCTGATTACTAACAAACTAATAACAAGAATTATAATTCTCTTCATCTCAACTTAAACCAATCCTAAAAATAATAATAACCACCCTCATTGATGAAAAGTGGTTATTATTTTGACCCTTTTGTAATGGTTAATTTTATAAAATCATTCTATTAAGGACTTTATACAATTAACTATTAACTATTAACAATTCACGCTTAACTGCTTCTATCCTTCGTAATCTTCAAAATCACGCTTTTCAATACTTTCTCTTTTTACTACTGCAGTGTTGCGATAACCCCACTCAAAAACCAGAGGAAAAATAAGAAGCGTCAGTACAGTGGCGCTGATCAGTCCACCTATGACAACAATGGCCAATGGCTTTTGTGTTTCAGATCCAATACCAGTTGAAATCGCTGCAGGCACCAAGCCAATGGCAGCCATAATTGCTGTCATCACAACTGGTCGCGTTCGTTCGGCAACGCCTCTTACCAATGCGGCTTGCATATGCATTCCGTTTTGCAGATTTTTCTTAAAGACGGAAATTAAAATAACTCCGTTTTGTATACATAACCCAAAGAGTGCAATAAAACCTATGCCCGCTGAAATACTGAATATAGTACCCGTCACATGAAGGGCTAAAATCCCACCAATCATCGCAAAGGGAACATTCACCAGCACGAGACCAGCGTCTTTTACATTTCCAAAGGCCACAAACAACAGGAAGAAAATGAGTACCAAACAAACAGGCACCACTTCTGTCAATCTTTTTTGTGCGCGAACCTGGTTTTCAAACTCACCACTCCAGGCTACACTATAGCCACGAGGAATCGATATTTGTGCGTCTACTTTTTCCTGTGCTTCGGCAATGGTGCTTCCCAAATCCCTTTCGCGAATGGAAAACTTGATAGCAATGAACCGCTTATTGTCATTGCGATAAATAAAGGCAGGTCCTGTAACTGCTTTTATGTCTGCAATCTCCTTCAGCGGAACTTTGTTTCCTTTCATGGAAGGAACCTTAAGTTCTTTAATCTCTCGCTCTGACTTTCTGTATTCTCCTTCATATCGAACACGTACATCAAATTTCTTCTCCTGTTCAAAAAACTGTGTGGCAGTTTTTCCTCCAATAGCCATTTCAATAACTGTTTCGGCATCGGCAATGGTAATTCCATAGGCAGCCATCTTTCGCTGATTAAGAATAATGCTTAGCTCAGGCTGCCCGATGTTTCTAAGAATACCTAAATCTTTGACACCTCTTACCGTTTTTAAAATCGTTGCAATTGAATCGGCCTTCGAATTGAGTACCTCCAGGTTATCGCCAAAAATCTTAACAGCCAGTGATGCGTTTATTCCAGCTACAGCCTCGGCCACGTTATCAATAATAGGTTGCGAGTAGTTGTAAACCACACCAGGATACTGCTTCAATTTTACGTCCATCTCCTCCACTAATTCATCTGTGGTAATGTTTCTCTTCCAATCTTTCTTGGCTTTCAGGTTAACCTGACATTGCACATAAAAAAAGCCTGATGGATCTGTTCCGTCATTTGATCTGCCAATCTGAGAAAGGACGGATTCCACTTCATCAAACTCATTCAATTCTTCGCGGAATATCCTAACAAATTTTACTGTCTCATTAATAGAACTACTCATTGGTAGTTTGGCTTCTACCCAAAGTGCGCCTTCATTCAGTGTTGGTAAAAACTCAGAGCCTAAGAACTTGAATGAAAAAGTACTAGCCGCTATAATGATCATAGCTGCCCAGAAGCTTTTGTTCTTGTGATGAAGCGTAAAAGAGAATCCATTGGAAACAATTTTGTTAAAGAAGTTAACAACTGGATTGTGCTTTTCCTTCACATCTTTATCAAACATGATACTCGCAAGAACCGGCACCAGCGTAAGAGTGAAAAGCAGGGCTCCCAATAAGGCAAAGCCTAACGTATAGGCGAGTGGCGAGAATAATTTCCCTTCCACTTTCTCAAATGAGAAAATAGGAACTAAACTCGTTATGATGATTAGTTTAGAAAAGAAGATCGCCTTACCTAATTCAGACCCTGCCTTTTTGACAAGACCAAGTTTAGAAAGACTATTAAACTGAGGCATACCTATCTCATGGGCACGCGCGGCTAATAAGACAAAGAGTCCCTCCACCATCACCACCGCCCCATCAATGATGATTCCAAAATCTATCGCCCCCATCGATAGTAAGTTGGCTGACATACCTTTTAGCTTCAGGCACATGAAAGCAAAAAGCAAAGACAAGGGTATGATGATTGAAACAATCACTGTGCTGCGCCAATCCAGCATGAAGATGAAGACCACGATAGTCACTAATAAAATTCCTTCCACCAAATTGCCCAGCACAGTTTCACGGCAATAGTCCATCAGCTTGTCGCGATCATAGAAGGTGACCATCTTAATATCGGTAGGAAGAACCTTCTCGTTAATCTCCGCGATTTTTGCCTTCACACGAGATAACACCTGCGCAGGGTTTTCACCTTTGCGCATCACAATGATTCCCTCCACCACATCATCATTTTCATCTAACCCCACCTGACCTACTTTAGGAATCGTACCGATTTTAACTGTGGCAACATTTTTAACTAATACGGGAACGTCCTCAATTGCTTCTATTAATATATTCTCAATGTCTTCGATACTCTGCAAAAGCCCGATACCCCTTACTACATAAGCTTGACCATTCTTTTCGATCACATCGCCTCCCACATTGATGTTACTTTTAGTGATGGCTTCGTATACCTCCAGGGGAGTAATGTCATACTTAGCTAGCAGGAGAGGATTAACGTTTACTTCAAATACTTTACGAGCGCCACCAAAGGAAACAATATCGGCAACACCGGGTACCGCTCTTAGTTGGCGGTCAACCACCCAATCTTGCCAGGCGAGGAGTTCGCTTGTATTGCGCTCGCTTTTCAGTGTGTAGCGAAATATTTCACCAGTGGGTCCATAAGGTGGTTGCACATCTGGCTCAACACCTTGCGGAAGATTTACATTTCGCAAAAGATTATTTACTTGTTGGCGGGCAAAAAAATCTTCGACATCATCTTCGAAAATAATTTTCATTACAGAAAGACCAAACATCGATATGGATCGTACGCT
>JANOQK010000463.1:0-2167 GCA_031414855.1 Bacteroidia bacterium
AGAAAATCCAAAACATCTGGGTGGTTTAGAATTTTATAACTGATTTCGTGAGTATTTTCATCTTCTATTGATAAGCTAGATATTTTTACATCAAGAATACTCTCTCTTTGTGTATCCCTAATTGGATAAATGTTTATCAGACTATTTTTAACAACCCATTGGTACTGAGGGTGTAATTTAATAAACACATCAAGAACGTCTTTAACTGTTCCATCCTTTACCTCGTAAAACTCTGATGACTTTTCAAAAATGGAGTCGTTCGGTGATATTTCAATCCCTATTTTCAGGTTATATTTTGAAGCAATTTCGTCTAAAATTGTTAGAGAGTTTTCATCTGTCATCTTAATGTTATAAATTTTCTTATCAAGAAAATTATCGCATTTGTTTTGTGTAAAAATGGTATTGTGTAAGCACAAAAACAAAACTAAGCACACGGTTATTTTCATTTTGGTCTCTTTTCCTCCTCAATTTTTGTTGTTTCCTTAATATCTATGGTATTTTTTTCCATATTGACTTCAATACTATTAGTTCTTACTTCTATTTCTATATCTTTTCCATTTACAGTGATAGCCAAAGCGAGTTTTTGTTCTGCCTTATATACCTTTGTTGATGGACCTTGACCGTCTGGATCTGAATTTGTAAGACCCACAATGTCTCCGCCGTAAAAAGAATTCCCGTCTTCATTACTTTTGAGTTCTATTTCTCTACTATATCCACCTCCCGGCTTCCCATCCAAAGTTTCTGTAACATCTTCTCGAAGTTTTACTTTTGTTCCTTCATCAGGACGAATTCCGTCTCTAGCAAAGATTGCTTGATACGATACATTTGCAATAATACCGTATTCTTTGTCAGCTGATTTACCATTCCCTTTTGTTATAGGTTTTCCATCACCGCCTAAAACCTGCTCACCATTTAGTGCTTTTCCTGTAATTCCGTAATTCTGAATTTGTATAATGCTTTCGTTACGGTCATTGTCTTCTATTTTCACTGCAGGCGTAGTAAATGTTTTCGGCTGAGGTTTTTCAACTTTTGGCTTCACGCCAGTTTGCATACCCGTCGAATCCGTCAGAATCAGCGGACGATTCATCGTATAAACATACCGATTAAATGTTTGCGGATTCGCGCTTTTGCCCGAAGCAAGAAGAGGGTCAATCGCCGTGAATCTGCCGTGTTTGTTGTTGTAATATCTGGCTTCGGCAAAATCTAAGCCCGTTTCTTCATCGCGCTCGTAGCCCGTGAATTTCTGACGAATATTGTCGCCGTTGTCGTATTTCAGGCTTGCCGTGCGATACGTTGCATCCGGCGCAAGCTGTTCGCCGAACGGCATAAAATCTCGTCTGCTTATAACTTGTTCGCTTGCGTCCGTGATTACTCGCGGACTTTCGAGCATATCTAATTGGTTAAGATTGTCAATACGTTCTTATCATTTACGAAATCGGAGCTAATAATCGTCCAATACTTGAATGATGTTTCTTTTACAACACGATTCAAAATATCTCGAACACTAACTCCGCCGAACATTTGTTTGTATAATACTTCAGGGTTGGCTTCTACATAAGAACTAGCATCGCAAACATGAAGACTCTTCACATTTAAGGACAGTGCCTTATTTTTTACATTAATGTCGCCAAAAATTAAACCACCTAAAGCAGTTTTACACTTGTTTTCCCTATAATTTATGGAGTCAACATTTGTTTCAAGAATCTCATTCAGTATCGCATTTTTGTCTGAAACAGGAAAAACATGAATTACACCGTCACTATAAGTCCAGTTATATTTTGGATTGAGTCGAACAATCTCATCTAATAGATTACTTAACGACATATTTTTCGTCCTGCTTTTATTTTCGGTGATAAAAAGTTCTTTTGTATCTGACAAATCGTGCATAGTAGGCTCAAATCCGATTGGTATTTTATAAACTACGGCAAGATTTGAAAGAGTTTTGGATAAAGTATTATCCAATATATTTTCATCCTGAATGCCAGTCTGTAAAACATCTTTTTCCAATTTTTGTAAAACCTTAAAACACCTAAACTGAATACAATACCATGAGAAATCCAATCTTTCGATTTTGGATAAGCCTATTGCTGTGCTTATCCCTCAACACCTTTCTGGATGCCCAACCCGTTAAAATCCAAACCCAGGTACCCAGAACGACCAACACCAT
>JANOQK010000464.1:0-5934 GCA_031414855.1 Bacteroidia bacterium
CAGGAATAAAAAAGTTTTGAGGTGCGGTACACATCTGGCCGCTATAGAGATTAACTGAGAAGGCAAGGTTAGCAGCAGTCTTATCAATGTCAACTGTTGAATCCAGGATCACGGAGTTTACACCTGTCTTTTCCGTGAATACGGTTTTGCCTGGCAATGCTTCCAGATAATTTCCAAATGTAGAGTTGCCCGTAAAGTCTATCAGCTTAACGTCTTTATGCTCAGCTAATTCTTTCGTGATCATTTTGTCATACGTGTCAACAGCTAGTTGACAAATATTTGGGTCAAAATTATTCTCAGCCAATACTTTTTGGATTTCAGCAACAACAATTGCGATTGGGAGAATAGCACCAGGATGTGGCTTTACAATAACTGCATTGCCAGTGATTAAACTTCCATAGATTCCGGTCACAGAATTCCAGGTGGGGAATGTTGAACAGCCAATGACTAAAGAAATTCCTTTAGGCACAGCACGCCATTCTTTATTAAGCTGAATATTGAATTTACCCATCGGCTTATCCCATAGGACAGATGAAGGAAAACGTTGAAGTTCCTCGTAACCTGCCGCAATAGCTTCTAAGGCGCGATCTGCCGCATGTGGCCCCGATGCCTGGAACGCCATCATATAACCCTGACCGGTTGTGTGCATGGTGGCGTAAGCGATCTCAAAAAATCTAGCCTTCATGCGATCCAATGATTCCACTAAAATACCAGCGCGATGATTGGCACTTATTTTTCTCCACTGGTGAAATGCTCTCTTTGACCGGTCGATCAAGGTGGAAGTTGAAAATGCAGGATATGAAATCTTCAAGGATTCCTGCAGGTAAGGAGACTCCTCCTGGCCAACCCATCCTTCAGGGTTGGTTTGCTTCAAGTCTTCAAACTTCTTACCGAGTGTTGCCTTGAACTTTGCCTGACCATCTGCATCTGCCGTTTCACCGTAAACTGAAGGAGAAGGATTTTCGGTAAATGCCGCATAGAAAGTTCGGGCATGCAAAGCTTCAATAGCCTTGGCTATGGTGGGTTGATGTTTTTCGAATAGTGTCATTCGTAAAATTAGTTTTTAAACTATTTAGTACTACCAAAAACTCTTTTCAATAAATCGGAAGTCCGTGCCAAAGGATCTTGCCGAATGTTTTTTTCTTCCTTGGCAATCATAATAAACAAGCCTTGAATAGCCAAATCTGTAGCATATTCATTTAAATCAGGATTTACTTTTTGAACTAGAGGTATCTTGTTATATGTACCGACAAGATCGCCATAATATTGGGTTGCACTTACTTTGTCAAGGGATTTCTGAACAACCGGTTTAAATTTCTCTTTTAATTGTGCCGTGGTTGTTTTCTTTAAATATTGAGTAGCCGCATCGGGCTGTCCTTTTAAAATACCAAACGCGTCATCAATGGTCATTTGTTTAATCGCTGCAACAAAAATAGGTTTGGCTTCCTTCGCAGCATCTTCTGCTCCACGGTTGAGTGATAACACAAACTTATCAACCTGCCCACCCATACCCATTTGCCGAAGCCGATCTTCTACCTTTTTAACATCAGGCGGAAAAGGAATTTTAATTTCGGGGTTTTTAAAATAGCCATCCACTTTTGAGGTGAGGTCGGTGCCTTTTGATATGCCATTGGTCAGAGCCTCTTTAAGTCCCTGGGCAACTTCTTCGGCAGTTAAAGCTTGGCTTCCGCCAACTGCTTTTTTTGCTTTATCCAGCAGTTTACCCAATTGAGGAAACGCTACTTCGTTTGAATATAAAATAATGAAGATGATTAAACCAATACGTAACATAGCTAGCGTTTTAGATTACTATGTAAAAATACAAATTGAGAGCAGTAATACCTTTGTTTTAATTTTATCTTCCCCAATCAATAAATCGAGATTCAGGTTATTTTAGTGTTTGTCAAGCCAAATAATAAAGGATAGCACTGAGTAAAATTTACTATTTGGAAGGAGAGCATATGCAGGGTAGATTTGAAGGCTAAATTCAAAAAATGAGAAAAATACTGGCTGAATTACTCACCATTGGTGATGAAATCCTTTACGGACAAATCGTAGATACCAATTCACAATGGATGAGTGTGGAGTTGGATAAAGTAGGAATCAAAGTCATTCGCAAAACTACAGTGGGTGATGTAGAGTCGGAAATTCTTAGCGCTTTCGCGGAAGCTGAAAAAAGAGCCGATATTATTTTAATCACCGGTGGGCTTGGCCCAACAAGCGATGACCTCACCAAACCACTTTTGGCAAAATATTTTAACTGCGACCTTAAAATAAATGAAGAGGCATTAAACGAGGTCACTGAATTTTTCAAAAGCCGCGGACGCGAGTTAACAGAAATAAACCGACAGCAAGCTGCTTTACCTACTGCATGTGAAAAGATCACCAATCCAAATGGAACTGCACCCGGGATGTGGTTTAACAAAAACGGTAAGATTTTTATGTCTATGCCGGGTGTGCCGCATGAAATGAAAAAAATGATGATCGATAGCGTCCTACCAAAACTCAAACAAACGTTCAAGACTCCGGTCATTCATCATAAGGTTATTCGTACGATTGGAGTTGGTGAATCCTTTCTTGCCGAAAAAATTTCAGATTGGGAGAAGTCTTTGCCTGAGCACATTAAGTTAGCTTATCTACCCAGCCTTGGTGAAGTAAAGCTCCGACTTACTTCGTTTGGAGATTCTGTTGAAAAGATGGAGGCCGAAGCAACCGATCTTACAGAAAAATTAAAAACATATGTTGGTCAATTTATTTTTGGTTATGGAGATGATCCTATTGAAGTAGTGATTGGAAATACACTACGAGAAAAGAAACTTACTTTATCGGTAGCTGAAAGTTGCACAGGTGGTTATCTCTCTCATTTAATAACAAGCGTGCCTGGATGTTCTGATTACTTCCTCGGCAGCATGATACCATATGCGTATGAAATAAAAATGCGACAATTGGGCGTTAAACCTGAAACGCTTGAAAAATATGGAGCTGTAAGTGAACCTACCATAAGTGAAATGGCAAACGTGGTTCGGGCACGATTCAATACAGACATAGGCGTAGCCACCAGCGGCATTGCCGGACCCGGTGGCGCTACACCTGATAAACCTGTTGGAACAGTATGGATTGCCTATTCAGATAAGCATCAAACAGTCACTAAGAAATTGCAACTCTCGAAAGAAAGAATGCTGAATATTAGAATGGCTTCTGTTGCGGTTTTGAATTTGATTAGGCTAAGTCTGCCCAATCAATAAGTAACTTCTGTAAACAGTAGTATTACTTAAATATCCGGAATAATATTCTGGGTATCCGTAGATCCATAAAATTTTAATAAGGAGGTTTTAGCGCGTCTCAGCTACTTATTTCTAACTTTTCAATCGTTAGCAGGAAGTATTAAAAATACTAACTTTACGATCCGAAACGTAAGGACTATGGCACTAGTGGAACTCATCATGCCCAAAATGGGTGAAAGTATAATGGAGGCTACTATTTTGACCTGGCTCAAAAAACCAGGAGACAAAATTGAAGCCGATGAATCAGTACTTGAGGTAGCTACCGACAAAGTAGACACTGAAGTTCCGTCAACACATGGAGGTATCCTTAAAGAAATCTTAGCCAAAGAAGGAGAAGTAGTTAAAGTTGGTAAAGCCATTGCTATTATCACCACAGATGCGGCCGACACAAAAGTACCGGCTGCTCCTACCTCTGAAGCCAAACCTGTTATTGCAGTTGCTGAAATAAATGTTACAACTCCAGCATTGGCAACAAACGGAACAAATCATTCACTCGCTTCGGATTATAAATCTTCCTCACGATTTTATTCACCGCTTGTTAAAAATATTGCGAAAGAAGAAAATATCGCAGTTGCGGAATTAGAATCTATTCCAGGATCAGGTTCAGAAGGCAGGGTCACCAAAAAAGATATTTTATCTTACGTTCAACATCGCAAACTTGGACAATCAATTTCTGTTGGACGAAGTAATGCAGCACCATTAGTTCCCGCCTCCATCAATTCCGGTGATGAGATTATTCAAATGGATCGCATGCGTAAGATCATTGCAGAGCGGATGGTGGATTCGAAACGTATTTCACCACACGTTACGTCATTTGTAGAAGCCGATGTAACCAACATTTTTTTCTGGCGCACCAAAGTAAAAGGTGAATTTCAAAAGCGCGAAGGAGACGCTTTAACTTTTACACCCATTTTTATGGAGGCCATAGTTCAAGCCATAAAAGATTATCCTATGATCAACATTCAGGTAGATGGAGATCGGATCATTAAAAAGAAGGAAATTAACATCGGTATGGCAGTAGCTTTACCATCTGGAAATCTTATCGTACCCGTGATAAGGAATGCTGATCAATATAATTTGAGCGGACTAGCTAAAGCTGTAAACGATATCGTTAAGCGTGCTCGCGAAAATAAACTCAAGCCAGATGATCTGGCTGGCGGAACATACACCATGTCAAATGTAGGAACATTTGGCAATGTGATGGGCACGCCCATTATTATGCAACCTCAGGTTGGTATTCTAGCAATCGGTGCCATCCAGAAAAAACCTGCTGTAATTGAAACGCCTTATGGTGACGCCATTGCCATTCGACACAAAATGTTCCTATCACATTCTTATGACCACAGGGTGGTGGATGGAGCACTGGGAGGAAGTTTTGTAAGGCGCGTTGCGGATTATCTGGAAAAATTCGATGTGAACAGAGTTATTTAATTTCGAGATAGCCTATCGTTTTAGCTGACCCATCACCTAATTCTATTGCATAGAAGAATGTACCGGCTGGCAACTTATCATTGCCCTTAATATTGGATTCTCCTCTGAAAGATTTCTGATCATTGTCATACCCATTCATTTCAAATACGCGATCACCCCAGCGATTAAAAATGGTCACGCGATTATTGGGAAAAAATTCAATGTTGTAAATCTTTAAAAAATCATTTCTGCCATCATCACCTACGGAGATTCCATTGAATACTTCTATTGGATGCTCACCACTTACTGCTGCCACCGCATAATACTTTACTGTAGGGGCAAGTTCACTTGTAAGAGAACCGGAAGTCAAACTACCCGTTACATTTGATTGCCCTAGGCTAACATAAGCATCAGTTGCGTTAGTACTTCCTGCTACAACCAACATATCCAGATTGTCTGTTAAACCCTCCTCATTCGAAAGGGGTAAAATGATTTTGCTTTGATTCAGGCTACCTGTTCCAAATACCAATTCCCAATATCGTTTTGAAGAAATTTTAGTAAGTTCCTTGTCTCCTGAGATAACCTGACCAGAAGTAAGATCATGTAGTGTAAGAATTGTTATAGCGTTGGGATCCGTAACATTTGTAATTTCAACAGGCAAATAGGTGGTGCCATTACCAATGGGGAAAAGTAAATCACCAGCTCCTTTTACTTCAACCGTACCCACCACATGCGATTGGTCAGAACCACCAATAACAGTCGCGTTCTGATTCATTATTAGTATCGCACCGTTTGCAGATTTCAACACACTGTTTTGTAGATCCAACTCAGATTCAATCGTAATGTTTGCGGAGAATACTTTATCACCACTTCCGCTGATTACCAGTTTACTAAATGATTGATCACTGTGATTGATGGTTTGCTCTGTATCGCCATCAAAATTGATCTGACCCGACCCAGCATCATAAGTGCCCAAATTCACCCATGCACCGGAAATGCTCAAGTCACCGTTATTAACAATGGTTCCTTTATTTACCAAACTATCTGGAACAGTAAGTAAGGTCTGCGTTGTCAGGCTTATCAATGTACCGTTATTGTGAAAGCTTTGTGCTGCCACAAAGTAACTACCGAATAAAAAGAGGATCGTGAAAATATTTTTCTTCATGACTATTCCTTTTTTACTCTTTAGTTTTGATGTTTGCTTCCATACCCAAAACCTTTTTGATCTTTTCTAATTCTT
>JANOQK010000465.1:0-3553 GCA_031414855.1 Bacteroidia bacterium
TATAAGGGGTAGAAAAATAGAACTCACCAATGGTGGCTTTGTAAATAATGCAACTTATCAATTTGTTGATTTGTCAATGGCCCTTCGCAAGTCTTTCAAACTTAAGCTTTTCAAGAATATTCCATCGAAGTGGTTCATCAATGTTGGTCCAAACATTCAATATTGGGTCAACGGCAAAGGAAAGTTTGTAGAGACAAAATATAAGGTCAAGTTCGATGTTCCTCCAGATGGAGACCTTTATACGGTTTACATTACTGATCCCAATAGATGGTTATTTGGCATTGACATTGGCATTGGAGCCGATGCCCCTATTAATAAAAGACAAAAAATAAGGGTGGAGTTGAGGGCTACATTGGGTCAAACTTATCTGGGCAAAAAAAATAGCAGTAGTACATATGCCTCTTTGTCGTGGGAAGATACCCTCAAAACAAATTTGAAAACACTTTCACTTACGGCAGCTTACACGTTGGACTTTGACAGACGTGCCATGAAAATGGGTAAGAGTACAAAGGATAAGATGATCAAAAAGAAAAGATAATATCCTCATTCTTAAAATGAAGAAAGGCTGCCTCTATCACTAAAGGCAGCTCATTCAATAATTTTTACCCGAACGCTATTGCGAAATATTGATTGTTCCTAGATTGGTTACATTTCCAACGTTTACCGCAACAGCTTCTTTTGCAATCGGCTTATAACCAGTCTTTGGCTCAAAGGTGACTTTGTAAGTTCCTGCCGGTAATCCTCTTAACAAGAACTTTCCATTTATCTGGTCAACAAATGCGGTGCCCAATGTGTCACTACCAATTATAGCATAAACTGCCGGTGATGATTCTATCGGTAAAATAAGGCCAGTGATCGCTCCACTACTTGCCTCTGCAAGTGTGCGAATAACAGGTTTAAGATTATATTTTCCACTGTTTCCTGCTCTCACAATAGAGCGGGCTGCATCAAAATCCAATAACAATTTGTAGGTGATTCCTTCCAGTAAATCTGCGTTCACCTGAAGTTTGAGCCCTGATTGTTGTGCACTTGGGGTAGAAAGTGCTTCGGTTTTTCCATTAACCCTTACTGAATTTTGATTACCTAAAACAAGACGCACTTGAGAGATTCTTCCAGCAGGTAATTCAATTTTTCCAAGAAGTGTATCCAGCCCATTTGTGAGTTTCAAGATATCATAGACTCCTTTATTGACTTCGAGTGATTTCCAACCACCTTCACTTGAACCAAAATTCACTTGAACATCCTGAATATCAATATTTACTTCCTCGTAATCACCTGGTGCATCGGTAAGGCGAACTTCTAGATAGGAAGTTGATTCGCTTGTCTTATCGCAGGAAGAAAATAGACACGTACTAAAGGCCAACACAACACAAATTCCTGTTTTTTTCATATTCATTATTATTTAAGTAACCACTTGGTTAGACTATGCTTTTTATCTGAGGTTTAATCAGAAGCAAAATTATTCTATATCGTTCTACTTTGGCGGCCATATTTTAATATTAATGTATTTTTTACTATTGATAATCAGCTGGTTAAGAAATCCATGGATGAATATATCTGGCGAACGTCTTTACGGGTCAAGGGAAAAGTGATAATTGAATTGCCTACCTTCGAAGCTACAACACTACTTTGAAATTACTTTCTATGACAGAATCAAAAGGATACGCAGCCCAAAGCCCCACAACAGATTTAGCACCCTGGAATTTTGAAAGACGAGAAGTGGGTCCGTATGATGTGCAATTCGATATTCAATATTGTGGCGTTTGTCACTCCGACTTACATCAGATCAGAAATGAATGGTTTCCCGGAATATTTCCAATGGTGCCGGGGCATGAAATTGTTGGCAAAGTAGTGAAGGTTGGAGCTCAGGTAAAGAAATTTAATGTCGGTGATATTGCTGCAGTGGGTTGTCTGGTAGATTCCTGCCGGGATTGTGAAAATTGTAAACATGGATTGGAACAGTATTGTCTAAATGGCGGGGTTGGTACTTATAACGCTCGTGGAAAAGATGGTGTGCCAACCTATGGTGGCTACTCCAATACAATTGTAGTTCATGAAGATTTTGTTTTGCACGTGTCTGATAAATTGTCCCTGGCTGCTGTCGCTCCCTTGCTGTGTGCTGGTATCACCACCTACTCTCCTCTTCGCCATTGGAAAGTGGGCAAAGGACATAAGCTAGCAGTACTTGGTTTGGGCGGACTTGGTCATATGGCTGTGAAGTTCGGTGTTGCCTTCGGGGCAGAAGTTACGGTATTGAGTACATCTGCAGCCAAAGAAGCGGATGCTAAGAAATTGGGTGCGCATAAATTTGTTCTTACCTCCAACAAGCAACAGGCTGCTAGCGTGAAGGGATATTTTGATTTTATCCTCGATACCGTTTCGGCTGCTCATGATATTAAGTTTTACATGTCTCTCTTAAGAACACACGGTACGCACATCATGGTGGGCATTCCTCCAGAACCTAATCAAGTACCTGCCTTTAGCATTATTGGCGGCCGTAAAAGTCTGGCCGGTTCCAGCATTGGTGGTCTACCTGAAACACAAGAGATGCTTGATTATTGCGCTGAACACAACATCGTATCCGACATTGAACTGATCGATATCAAAGACATTACCAAAGCCTATGAACGTATGGTGAAGGGAGACGTGCGTTATCGTTTTGTAATCGATATGGCTACTTTATAATGATCAAATAATAAAAGCTTCTTTTTTACTTCAAAATAAGCTTTTAATAACTAAATAAATTAGTATTTTTAGTAAAAATATTTGCTAATTATATTAGTTTTTAGTTGATTTGTATTGTCAAACGGTACAAATTATGAAAGCCATTGAATCACCCCTTATCGGTAGAAAGCCAGTTTTGGCAAGAGATCCTAATGTGATGCGGTTTCAGGTGCAACAGATTTTGAATTCGCATCGCGACAAACTGATAAATTCGTTGTTGAAAGATGTCCCCTATTTTTTAGCCTATCGTTTTAGTGCGAAAGCGACAGAAGATGAATTGCGGGAAATCGAGTATAAGCTCACTAAACTAAAGAAAGAAAACGTTGACATTGATTCTACCTACCATTCCATTATAGATCAAGTGAAAAAGAAGGCCCTTACAAAGTTGACTAATGAAATCTTCTACTCAGAAATAGAAGAGTTGCTTCTTCGTAAGCCTAACTATTCCGCTTGACTACTAAATAGATTTGACTCCAGAAATTCGTTGCGAAATTTTCTTGCCGCATCATGCTGGTAAAGGAGTTGCTTAAAATCAGCCAGCTTTTCAATTCGCGATTGCAATACTGAAGGTGACAGCGTAAATAACTTTGCCCAATGTGGACGCGGATTAAACGGAGAAAGTTTTTCTTCCATCTGCGGAAGTAAATCCATGACGGTGGTCCACTCCTGCTTCCATGTAGTATGAATGGCAATACATGGTTTTCTATAACAAGGGCTCATCCAGAAGTTATCCGCATCAACTGCCCGTATTTCAGAAATGAATACGTGCGGTGATATTTTTTCGTGCAATGTTTCTACAGCCATCATAGCTTCATAGCCATGTTCAAGT
>JANOQK010000466.1:0-10380 GCA_031414855.1 Bacteroidia bacterium
ATCTGCCAGGAAAGAAAGACTTAATCCGGGAATACCCTCAAAAAACTTTAACTCTTGAAAGAAAAATACTTTATCAATTGTCATTAAATGCAATTCACTTTTCTCGGCTGCTATTACGCGATCCAACTCTCTTTTAGTGTCTTCGCCAAGGCGCTCGGCATTAATATGGTACGATTTCTTATTAATTTCATAAAGAGCCCATGCAGCGACCTCCCTTATCAACTTATCCGGATTGAAGATCTGCGCAATCAGATCAAGCCCAAAATCCGCAATTTTAAGCTTGCCAATTTGTTTTAAGACGGTCGCTTTTGTCCATCTATTAGTTTGGTTGAAATCTCTGTTAATCAAAAATTTAAGTACTAATTTTTCATCCAATTGTACTCGGGGATAAAAAGCTTCCAGTCTGTTTATTTTTTCAGAATTGGTTAGATCATCCAGCACAGGAATAACACGTTCCTTTAGTTGTTCTGATAAGAATACATCCAACAGCTCGACAGCGTAAGTAGTGCCTTCGGTTGTTCCACTCTCAATATTTTCTTTTACAAGTTGGATAGACCGTGTATCATATAACATGGCAAGAAGCATATAAATGTGTTCAATGTCATTTTGGTCTTCCTGCTCAAGTGCAACAATGACATCTTTGGCAGCATCATCGCTAGCTACCTCCAACATGGCACCAATATTCCAAGTGATATCGGCAATGTCTGATTCGATAGCATACTTAATCCTGGTGATTTGAGATATCCCTGCCTTAAACCCGCATTCGCCCAACGATAAAAGTACTTGCGATACCACCACCTTATCCGGATAATCAATTTTATTCCAGAGTAAATCCTTAGCACGTTGCCCTCCGATCCGTCCCATGACCAGAACAATTTTGTGTAACGTTTGCGCATTTTGGCCCGACCTGTAAAAGGCACTTTCTAAAAGGTTCAAGCTCTTCACACCAATCAAAGCCAGCGCATTCATTGCTTGGTTGCTAAATAGTGGGTTGGCCAAATTTTCGATCAATGCAAAAATAACTTCATTGTTATTTTTCTTAATCGAAGTCTTGATGGCAGTGTAGCGCACCTTTGGCTCTGGATCATGCAATAACTCGATTAACAGTGACACATTTTCCTCCGATGAAGAATGGAGGAGCAACTCGGCAGAATATTGCCTGTCTTCAATAGAAACTGATCGAGATAATTTTTGAATACGTGATTTAGTAATATCACCACCACTATTCAATATCAATTGCAAGTCTGTTTTCGTTAAAACATTTTTACCTGCCCCCTCTCCATTCCCCTGTCCTAGCTTTATTACATAGCGATCAGAGACCGATAGCCCTTTTAATTCGTTCATTTTCTCCTGTGCATAATCACGCGCCTGCTCGTGATCATTTCTCATTAGGCTATTAATCCAAGTGCCAATCTGGGCTGGATTAATTTTCTCCAACAGCTTATAAGAAAATATGGCTCTTGACGTGCTTGTATTACTCAATTGGTTTTCAAGTCGATTAGTAATCTGGGAAAATCCGATTTCCAATTTGTCTGAATGAATTTCGGTGCTTTCAAGTTTGGAGCGAATTTTAGTTCTGTATCCATTATACAGTTTGCTATTAATTATGACATATGCACCAACCAAAATTAGGATACCCGTGGAAATCCACATGATATTGAAGAATGGCAATAAAGCAAAACCAAATATCGCAACCCCAGCTATAAATCTTCCTGATTCATTGACAACACCTTCTACCTTTGCTTGTATTCCAAATCTATAGCGGCTGTCTAGCGGTATAAAGAGTAGTTTATAAACAGGGTTTTCCAGTGATTCGCGAAGGGTATTATTTGCCAGTCGGGTAAGCGCGACAAAAAGAAAGAAGAAAATGAAATTTTCGGGCGACAAAATCGCATCATATCCAAAAAATGTTCCGGTAATCACGGAGCCAAGCGCAAATATCCCAACCACAATGGGCAATACGAACAATGAGACCTTTATCCCATAATTACTAAGAATTCGGTCGTTTATGAAAGTCTGCATGAGCAAACTAATGGCATAAATTGCCCCATTAAAATAGGCCAGAAAATTGGTCAACTCCCTTTGATCAGGATATTGTTTGTTAAGAGAATCCTGAAAGGAATATTGGGTAAAAATAAAGGTGATCATCGAAATGATGATGAACACACTCATCAGCACAATGTAGCGATCCTTAAATATGTTTTTGAACTTCGTCTGTTCTCTTACGCTTTCTTCAAAATCTTTAGGATCGTTTTTTGTTAACGGAAATTTAAGCGAAATAATGATAAAGCAGATCGAAGATCCAAGGATACTGATGTTGCAAACAATAAGATAATTGGAAGTCTCAGGAAAATAAGAAGAGGTCAATGGAATTAAAAAGTTCGCAATAATAATGGCTGACAATTGACCTGTATCAATCCACCCGATGATTCGTTTTGATTGCTTAAAATTAAAGAGGCGACCAAAGACCCCCCAATAACACAACAATAGAATGGCGGTCATGGGGCCGGTGAAACAATACATGGCAAACAACACATACTCATGATAAGCCTTATCACCAAAATTGTAGAGAAAGTAAATGGTGCTTGAGAAAAAGACAACCATCAAAATTGAAGCGGTTGCCAAACTTGTAAACTTAAATCTGTTTTGAGCTGCCGAGAAAATCAAGGTTGAAGCAATTCCCAAAACCCCTGATACCAAAAAGGCTTTGTTAAGTTGACCGCTGATCTGATTCAAGAAAAGTGATTCAGCTGTAACCTGATAGGTGGCAATAAAAATCCCCATGAAGAAACCTGTAGCCAACATTAAGCCAACGGGCAGCCGCTCTTCAGGCTTTACATTCAATACTGTAAAAATGGACTTCATTAAGTGAGAAAATTAAGACTAATTATGCAAAAAAGAAAAAGCCGGCACTTTGAAGGCCGGCTTTCATGCATAAGAGTCTGATCCGAATTACTTTTTCTTCAACGTTATGCTATCCTTTTTTGCTGTCGTTGTTGCTTGTTCAGATTTGTATGTCTCATTCAATCCCGCTATAACATCCTGAGTGATATCCAGGTGTACACCACCATAAAGAACATCACTAGTTGGATCGAATTTCAAGACCAATTGAATGCCCTTCTCTTCACCATATTTTTTTAGAAAATCTGTGATCTTACCATATAACTCTACATTCATTTTTCCTTCCTCAGTAGAAAGTTCCTGAGACAAGCTTTCTTGATACATCCGAAGGTTTTGTTGTTTTTTAGTAAGATCTTCTTCTATTGCTTTGGCCTGTCCGATAGTAAGACTTCCTAAGTTGCGTTGATATGATTCGTAATCATTTTGAAGGCCCTGTGCTCTACCACGCAATTCCTGATCAAGCTTTTTGCCTTTTGCTTCAAGCTTTTCACGGTTTACTTTAAAGAAATCGTAATACTTAAGTACACTGTCAGAATTGATATAGGCCAATTTAAGGTCGCCTGGAGTAACTGAGGTTGCGGATGCTGGCTGAGCAGTGTTACCGGCAAATTGCAGATAGAAAAGTACGCCAACTGCAACAAATAGTATTGCATTAAGAATAAGTGAAATGTTTTTCATTGAAAATCAGTTTAGGGCGGCAAATATAGACAGATAAACCATTAAAAAATTCAAAATTCAAAATCAGTCAACTTTGAATTTTGAGCCTGGAATTTAATCAGTCTCTTCCTGCTGGATTTCAAAAGAGTATAAGGTTTCATCCAAAACAAGAATGTCTTGGTTGAATTCACGTATAAATTTTTCGATGGTCTTTTGGGTGATCGTTTCCACCTGCAATCCAATATTCAATCCGATTCCAAAATCAAGATGATCATCTATATCCAGGTGTTCCTTTACCCTGACTTCGCCTTCTTCCTGAAGTTCAACAATAACTTCGGCCATGTATAGGCCTATCTCCTCCTCTAAATCATCGAGAGGCTTTAGGTTCCCGTTCTCATCCTCATCATATGTAATTTTCTTATACTGAGGAAAATGATTTGCTGCTTTGTGCTCTGCTATTTCAAATAGTTCACTTTCATGATGCAAACGTAAGGTGTACATCACTGCATCAAATATTACCTCTTGATTCTCATATCTACCAACAAAATAAAAGTGAACGTGTTCTTCGCTATTTTCGTCTGAACTTTCCGCAAAATAGTTGGTTCCTGTTGCGCTGATTTTCTTTTTATAATCCGCTAGCAGTCCTGAATCAACCCCATCTTTATTTGATATTGGCATAAGATTATGAATGTAGGGATTCTGATGGGAAATTCATCGGCATAAATGAAAAATTTTGTAAACCACAATTCCAGATTCAATATTCAAAACAACTTAGACCACCAAATTTTGAATGATGTATTTTGAATCTATTTGAACCACTCTGCATACATGGGGTAATTTTTAGCCGTTCGCTCAATAACGGCCGTCATTTCTGGTCCAACATTTTTAATAAATTTAGCAGGCATTCCAGCATAAATTGTTCCTGACTCTACTTTTGTTCCAGGTAAGACAACCGCGCCAGCAGCAATAACAGAACCACTTCCAATCACGGCATCGTCCATCACAATTGCTCCCATTCCGATTAATACATTATCCTCAATAGTACAACCATGAACCACAGCAGTGTGCGCAATGGACACATTTTTACCAATGATTGTTTTTGATTTTTGATAGGTGCAATGAATAACTGCTCCGTCTTGAATATTAGAATTATCTCCAATCGTGATGGTGTTCACGTCTCCACGCACAACAGCATTAAACCAAACCGTGCAATTATTACCCATTGTAACTTCGCCTACCACCACGGCATTATCTGCCAAAAAACAATTGTTCCCAAACTTTGGAGTATAGCCTCTTACTGTTTTTATGATTGCCATGTATTCAAATTAGTTACAAGTTCTCAATTCCCAATTTTTTGGTTTAAAATCCTCAATTAACGGAATTCCCTGACAAGATGTCACCTTAAAACACTAAATGTGCTAAATTTGTGTCTTGAAGAGAATCAAATGGAGCAATTAATAGCTGATATTGGGGTTTTATCGGGGAATGAAGAGGAGAAATGTGAAGTGGTGCATGTCTCTAAAGACAACGAAACTGGCCAGACACGCAAACTTTATATTGAAAGTTATGGCTGCCAGATGAATTTTTCGGACAGCGAAATAGTGGCGTCCATACTTCAAAAAGAGGGTTTTGACACCACTTCAGACATTACCAAGGCTGATGTTATTTTCCTGAACACCTGTTCTATTCGTGAAAAGGCTGAACAGACTATTCGCGACAGGCTCACTCACATAAAAGGGTTCAAGAAACTTAATCCGGAACTTTTAGTTGGAGTCTTGGGCTGCATGGCCGAGCGATTAAAATCCAAACTTCTGGAAGAGGAAAAAATTGTCGACTTGGTTGCAGGCCCTGATGCCTATCGTGATCTTCCAAAACTAATTGCACAGGTTGATGATGGTGATAAGGCCGTAAATACTTTCTTGTCGAGAGAGGAAACATATGCAGACATCACCCCTGTTCGACTTAATTCAAATGGGGTAACTGCATTCATCTCCATCATGAGAGGATGTGATAATATGTGTTCCTTTTGTGTGGTACCTTTTACCCGGGGGCGCGAGCGTAGCCGTGATCCCCACTCCATTGTAGAAGAAGCCAAGGATTTATTTGAAAAAGGATTTCGAGAAGTAACACTCCTGGGACAAAATGTTGATTCCTATAAGTGGAGTGAAGTGGAGAATAACAAAGCGAGATTAGAAAAGACGGGTATTGAAAAGGTGGTGAATTTTGCCAATTTATTGGAACTCGTTGCTAACGTTCACCCCGATCTGCGCATCCGGTTTTCAACTTCTCATCCAAAAGACATTTGCGATGAAGTGCTTCACACCATGGCAAAGCATGAAAACATTTGCAAGTACATTCACTTGCCAGTTCAAAGTGGCAATAGCCGCATTCTTGAATTGATGAACAGGGGCTACACACGAGAATGGTATTTAGAAAGGATTCAACGCATTCGCGATATTTTAGGAAATGATTGCGGAATCTCCTCGGATATGATTGCTGGATTTTGCACAGAAACGGAAGAAGAACATCAGGACACGCTTACCATGATGGATCTTGTTGAATACGATTATGCCTATATGTTTATATATTCTGAAAGACCTGGAACATTAGCGGAGAAAAAATATGCAGATGACATTTCAATTGATGTAAAAAAACGCAGGCTGGATGAGATCATAAAGAAACAAAGGCAACTTTCTGCCATGCGTTATAAGCAAGACATTGGCACCGTGCAAAAAGTCTTGATCGAAGGTTCGTCTAAGAAAAACGAGCATCAGTTGCAAGGAAGAACATCCGCTAATCGGGTGGCTGTATTCCCAAAAGAAAATAAAAAGAAAGGTGATTACGTCAATGTCTTAATTGAAGATTGTACTAGCGGTACATTGATCGGGAAGATTGTAAATTAACTATGGTGATTACAGATTCAGAAATTCTTAGTGTCAAGCAAAGATTTGGCATCATTGGAAACTCTCCACAACTAAATCATGCTGTGAAGGTGGCCATGCAAGTAGCTCCTACAGAAATGTCGGTACTGATTACAGGGGAGAGTGGAAGCGGTAAAGAATCCTTCTCAAAAATTATTCATCATTTAAGTCCCCGTAAACACGGGCAGTTCATTGCCATTAACTGTGGCTCAATCCCTGAAGGAACAATTGATTCCGAACTATTTGGTCATGAGAAAGGCTCTTTTACAGGTGCACATGAATCCCGCAAAGGATATTTCGAAGTTACCAATGGAGGTACCATTTTTCTGGATGAAATTGGTGAAATGCCCTTGGCTACGCAGGCACGGTTACTAAGGGTATTAGAAAATGGTGAGTTCATAAAGGTTGGCTCTTCAAAAGTTTTAAAAACAGATGTTCGCGTTGTTGCGGCAACCAACATCAACCTGCTCCACAAAGTAGAAGAAGGAAAATTTCGTGAGGATCTTTACTATCGCTTAAGCACGGTACCCATTTTTGTCCCAGCTCTTCGCGAACGGGGAAAAGATATTGAATTATTGTTCCGGAAATTTGCAGGAGATTTTGCCGAAAAATATAAAGTGAAGCCCATCTCGCTTACAGAAGACGCTAAAAATAGTTTGATCAAATATCGTTTCCCTGGAAACATTCGTCAGTTAAAAAATCTGGTGGAACAAATTTCTGTACTCTCTTCTGACCAAAAAGAAATTGACGGAGAAAGGCTGCTCCTTTATTTGCCAAAAGAATCAACCTTGCCAACCATTTACAATGGATTAAATGGAAAGGACAATATCTCTGAACGAGAAATCTTATATAAGGTATTGTTCGATATGCGCAAGGATGTAAATGATCTAAAAAAGATCGTATTAGAAAGCGCAATCAATCCGTCCAATGCCGCTCAGATAGTAAAAGAAAATGCAGGACTCTTTGATGACCTTGAGACCAAAATAGAAAAACAACCAACTCGCGATCAAGGGGTCTTCAATATTCCTTACGAACCATCAGAAACTAAACCGGTAAATGGTGCCGAAGAGGTGCAGGACATTACGCACGAAGCAGAAGATGATTCGCTCTCTATTGAGAAGAAGGAAAAGGAATTAATTCTCCGTGCTCTAACTAAAAATAATAATAAGAGAAAATATGCGGCACGTGATTTGGGTATTTCCGAAAGAACACTTTACCGCAAAATCAAACAATACGAACTTGAAGAATAGGTTTAAAACGGCTGCTAGCTTCAAGCTACTGGCTTCAAGCTATGCGGTGCTAGTTAATAATATTCGGCTTGCAGCTTGCAGTTTGCAGCTTGTAGCTTTAAGTCTCTTAATAACAGGCTTAACATTCTTAAGCGGTTGCGGCATCTATTCCTTTTCCGGGGCATCAACAGCTGCCAAGAATATCTCAATTGAACCTTTTTTTAATAACACAGATTTGGCACCCGCCAATGTGGCCCAGACATTTACCAACAAATTGAAAGATTATTACCAGCGTAACTCAAGTTTGAAAGTAGTACCAGAAAATGGCGAACTTCAAGTAAACGGAGTGATCACTGAATACAGAATTAATCCTATTGCCCCGGTTGCTTCACAAGGAGCCGCTGGATCTAATACTATTGATGCTGCTGCTCTTACCCGACTTACTATTTCTGTTAAGCTTAGCTATGTAGACAGCCTTGAGCCAAAAAACAATTTTAAAGATAAGAGTTTCAGCTTTTTTGCTGATTTCCCGAACACCGAAAATTTAACAACTGTGCAAGAAGACCTTGAAAAAAAGATATTTGATCAGATCCTGATTGATATTTTCAATGCTACTGTTGCCAATTGGTAGCGTAACGAATTCCTAAGCCCCTTGAATATTCGGTTTAGACTCTATTGCTTGAACTTCTAATTTCCAGTACATTTACCATTACCATCTTTGGAAAATAGTGGAAAAAGAACAGCTCCTATTTCTAACACGAAATTATGATTCTCTTACGGCAGCTGAAGCCAGGGAATTAATTTCCATTACATCCAGTTTTCCTTATTGCCAGCTCCTCCATAATCTGGCAGCCCGCGGTTCACGAGACAATGCATTGGAAAATAATGAACATGAGTTGCAGTTAAGTGCCGTTTACTCCACTGATCGTGGGATATTGAAATCAATTATGGCGTCACCTCGCAGTCAGAGATCGGATATGACAACAGTTGTGCAAAGTAGTTCGGTGTCAAATACTGCTCTCTCTGATATAGATTTGACAGGTGATGATTTACTTGCTGAGATTGCGCTTGACCTAAATCGTTTGAAGGATCTTAAGCACGAATTTGAAATTAGCTTCCAAAATTTTGAAGTAAATATTTCATCTAATAAAACTTTTGATAGTCAAGAAAAGGCGGTTTTAGAATTTATCGAGCCTGACTCAGAGGGATTGATCAAAGAAATTAAAAGCACGAAGAAAAAAATCAAACCAGAGGGTGCCAAGCAAAAGGAACAGTTCGAGATTATTGATCAATTCATTAAGGCACAACCCACTATTTCAAATGCCAAGTCAAAGGCACCACTTCCTCCCCCCACTACTGATCTGACAGAAAATAATTCGGCATTCGGTGATCATATCATCTCAGAAACCCTTGTAGATATTCTGCTTAAACAAGGCAAAAAAGATAAAGCACTTGAGGTGTTGAAAAAGTTGATTTGGAAGTTTCCACAAAAAAAGGCTTACTTTGCGGCTCAAATTGAAGAACTGAAGAAATAGAATATGTATACACTGTTAGTAAGCGGCATTATTTTCTTTGCCATTTTGGTGGTTTTGGTGGTTTTAGCTCAAAATTCAAAAGGTGGTGGATTGTCAAACCAATTTGGTGGCTCAGGTGCTAGCAACCTTATCGGGGTTAAAAAAACGGGTGATTTATTGGAACGCCTTACTTGGGGTTTCGCAATTGCGATCATGGTGTTAACCTTGGCAACAAATTTAACCAACCCTGGCACCGGTGTTACGGACGAAATCATCGAACGGGCAAAAGAGCAACAGGCTGCCCCTGGCCTTGACTTGAAAAAGGCTACTCCAACGGATACTACAAAGTAGAGATATCTGGATCAAAATCATTAAAGCCCTTTCAAGGGCTTTTTTCATTTCTAGCCAGGGCTATTTTCTTAACTAATAGCCGCTTGGCCACAGGCATAAGTGTTTGGACAATTGGGAACTTTAGTTTTGATACAACCAGATAGGTTGCCGGGTTCGGTAAGTCTGCAAATTGACGGATAAGCTTTAGCTTGATTTGTTCATACGTATTCGAAAAACTCCTTTCGGTGGTTGTAAGATGGTGGGTATGGATTCCTCGCATCTTTTCATTGCTATTATCGAAAATGGTCATCTGATAACGAAAAATATTAGTTTCCTTTTCAGGCGGTTGTGTTACAAAGAGGTATCCTTCTTGTGCGTATAATGATGTCAGTCCTACAGGGGTAATCTCACACTGTGACTCCACATATTCATAAATAAAAGATCCTTCCTCCAATGATGATTTAAGCTGGGGCAAAGCAAATTCAATGATGGATTCAATCTCTTGCATGACTGCATCGTCCTCTACAATTTTCTTGTAGTTGATTTCAAGATTTTGAAGGTTTTCGATGGAAAGTCGCTTGGGGAATTTGTCATAGATCATGGCCTTATTTTCCTTAACAGCCATCAGATTGCGATGATGGAAGACCAGATCAGAAAGGAAGGGATAAAGCTCTACTTTGGTGAAAGACGCCTTGACTTTTTTCAAATAGGCAAGCAATATGTATTTTTTGTACTCAAAATCTATAAGTCCCTCCGTTAGCCAATTCTCATTCAGTTGATCCATTTTTCAAACGTTTTGTCTGCTGAATTCAATCTTAACCTAATAAT
>JANOQK010000467.1:0-5637 GCA_031414855.1 Bacteroidia bacterium
GAAGAGGTGGTTATGATTTTTGGACATAACCCTGGGCTCACCGATTTCGCCAATTCGCTTCTTAGTGAAACTATCGACAATATTCCTACCTGTGGTATTGTCGGATCAAAAGTTAAGGTGAAGTCCTGGAAGGAAACAACCTTTGGTAGCGGAGAAATCCAATTCTTTGTCTTTCAAGTCTTCAATTTCCCTGACTACTTTTAGCAGCTGATCTTCATCCGCATGGTAAAGCCGATTGTCGGTCTTTATTTTTTCTTCTGGGAAGCCAAGCGTTTTAGCAATCCCCTTGCACGTTTCAATCGCACGCTTGGCCGGGCTGCTTAACATGATATCTGGATAGATTTCTTTCTCTTTCAGTCTCTTACCCATTTTGGGGACATCTTTTTCTCCTCGCTCATTCAGCGGCCTATTAAAGTCTTTCAGATCGAGGTCATCCCAACTGGACTTTGCATGCCGAATTATATAAAGGGTTTTCATAGAATCATTCATGTTAAAATTCCAGTAAATCAATTGAAAATCAAATTTGCACTTCGATTATTTGCGTATCATCTTTGCCTTTTATGGGAAAACGACCACTTCATAAGCGGATTAAATACTCAGCCTTATATTATTTTGTTCGATTTCTGATTTTCATTTCCAACGCAATGCCTCGCCAATGGTGGTTAAGGTTTTGCGGATTTCTGGGAGGTATAGCCTACCATTTTGTCACGGATGCGCGAGAGAAAGTTATTGTACATCTTGGTCTGGGGTATAGTGGAGAGAAATCCATCAAGGAGATAAATGCCTTAAGCAAACAAGTATTCAGAATGCTTGGAAAGAATGCAGGGGAAATTCTGCGAGCTATGAAAGTGCGCACCCTGGCAGATCTTGATAAGATTTTGGTCACTCATGGCATTGAAAACTTTGAGTCTGCTACGGAAAAAGGGAAAGGGGTTATTTTTCTCACCTGTCATTTAGGTGCCTTTGATTTGCAGATTACCAATATGTCACTCCGTGGACTTAAACCTAATATTATTGGCACTGCATTAAAAGATGAACGATTAAATGAAATGTTGGTTCAGTATCGCAATGCCCATGGCGCTATTGCTATAGAGAGAGGGAAAGAAACGTTACGGTTAATCAAAGCATTGAAGACTGGTGGCTCCATCGCTATTTTAATTGATCAGGATACCAATGTAAAAAGTTGTTTTGTTGATTTTTTTGGAATGAAGGCATCAACTCCGGTGGGTGCAGCTATTCTTGCTTTAAAGACAGGTGCAGCGGTGGTTCCTACGTATATTTATTTAGCAGATGATGGCATGCAGCACATGTATGTGCTTCCTGAGATTCCACTGATCAGCACAGGTGAGGAAGAAAAAGATGTGGTGACCAACACACAAAACTACACGCGATTCATTGAAGAGCAGATAAGAAAGTATCCAGCACAATGGGTATGGATGCACGAACGTTGGAAGACAAGACCTACACCCCAAGTGTAGTAAAAGACTCAAACTTGCTTTTGACTTTTGAATCCCTCATTTCTTTACCGAAAAATCCTTTTCTTTGTAGAAACCTAAACTAAGAAATATGCCTCTTCTTCAAGAAATGGAACAGCAGGGACTTGTAATGTTCAAGTACCGTGGAATTCTACCCGTTATTATTATTGTCATGGGTTTAGGGGTATATGCTTACACCAAATTTTCAGGAAACGAAGTCACCTTTATAGATGAGAAATACTTTGAATTTATTTGCCTTGGAGTTGCGTTGTTGGGAGCAGTGATCAGGGCGTATACAGTTGGATTTACACCATACAATACGTCAGGCAGAAACATTGATTCGCAGGTTGCTGATACTGTAAATACAATTGGAATATATTCTATAGTCAGACACCCCTTGTATGTTGGTAATTTCTTTTGCTCACTGGGGATTGCAATGCTCACTCAAAATCTTTGGTTCGTTCTTTTTTTTATTGCTGCCTATTGGTTGTATTACGAGCGCATTATGGTAGCTGAGGAACAATTTTTAGCTAAGAAATTTGGCGATCGGTATACGAGTTGGGCTTCTGTTACTCCTGCATTTATTTTTGATTTTAAGTTGTGGAAGAAAAACCAAGTACCCTTTAGCCTGAAAAAAGTACTCCGCGGTGAGAAGAATATATTTTTCTATACGTTTCTGATGTTTTTTATTTTCTCGATTACAGGCGAATATATAGTGACCGGAAAGATAGAATTTTTAAGACCTTATTGGGCAATTGCCTGTCTTGCTTGGGTGGGAATCTATATCATCCTTAAACTCCTGAAGGACTATACAGAGGTGTTGACTGATGAGTTTGCAAAGAAAAAGAATCAAAAACCAAATGCTGCGAAGGCTTAGAATCAAGGGCAGGTTGGTAGCCAATATTACTTCTTAAAAATAAAGTAAACTGCTAGTATCAGGAAGACAAAGCCAATTAGGTGGTTCAGTTTGATCGTTTCATTCTTGAAAAACAAAACAGAGAAGATTACAAAAACCGACAGTGTAATCACTTCTTGAATCACCTTTAATTCAACTAGTGAGAATGGTCCTCCATTTTCTTTGTAGCCGATTCGGTTGGCAGGAACCTGTAACAAGTATTCAAAAAAGGCAATACCCCAACTAACCAGAATGATGCCAGCCAATCCAAGGTTCTGACTCCAACTCATTTCCTTAAATTTCAAATGACCATACCAGGCGAGGGTCATGAAGGTGTTGGAGAGAATGAGAAGAACTATTGTGTAAACCGATTTCATGATTTGAAGATTTGGAAATTAGTTGATTTGAAAATGAATGTGAGTATAACGATCCGTTACCTTCTACGTCATTTTCAAATCTTCAAATTGGGCAATCTTCAAATTACTTAACAAGTTTCTTATACTTAATCCTATGCGGCTGATCATCACCAAGTCGCTTGCGCTTATTCTCTTCGTATTCGCTGAAGCCACCCTCAAACCAAAATACTTGTGAGTCCCCTTCAAATGCTAAAATGTGTGTGCATACTCTATCAAGGAACCAACGGTCGTGAGAAATAATTACGGCACAACCACCGAAGTTGTCGAGTGCTTCTTCCAATGAGCGAAGTGTGTTTATATCAAGATCGTTGGTGGGCTCATCTAGCAACAGTAAATTTCCACCCTGCTTTAATGCAATAGCTAAATGAGCGCGGTTGCGCATACCTCCTGAAAGTTCTTTTACTTTTTTCTGTTGATCAGTTCCACTAAAATTAAACTTGCTTACATACGCACGCGAGTTCATCTCCTTGCCACCAATAAGGATTAAATCATTTCCACCGGTAATGGCTTGAAAAACAGTATCCTCTGGTTTGAGATCATCATGCTCCTGATCCACATAGGCAATCTGCACAGTCTCACCAACTGCAAATGTTCCGGCATCGGGTTTTTCCTTGCCAGTGATCATTTTGAAAAGCGTTGTCTTACCAGCACCGTTGGGCCCGATAATTCCAACAATACCAGCTGGGGGCAATGAGAACGTTAAGTTTTCGTACAGCAACTTATCGCCATAGGCTTTCGAAACTCCGTTAGCTTCAATTACTTTATTTCCGAGGCGTGGACCAGGAGGAATGTATAATTCCAATTTCTCTTCCTTCTCGCGGCCTTCAGCGCCCAGCAATTTTTCATATGCACCTAAACGTGCCTTTCCTTTTGCCTGTCGTCCTTTTGGATTCATACGAACCCACTCCAACTCGCGCTCTAATGCTTTCTGACGTTTCGATTCGGTTTTCTCTTCTTGCGCTAATCGTTTTTGTTTTTGATCCAGCCAGCTTGAATAATTTCCTTTCCAGGGAATACCTTCACCGCGATCGAGTTCAAGAATCCAACCCGCTACATTATCTAAGAAGTATCTATCGTGAGTGACGGCTATAACTGTTCCTTTATATTGTCTAAGATGTTGCTCCAACCAGTAGACAGATTCGGCATCGAGGTGGTTAGTTGGTTCATCCAACAGCAAAACATCTGGCTCTTGAAGTAAAAGTCGGCAAAGCGCTACTCTTCTTTTTTCACCACCTGAAAGAAATTCAATCTTGGCATCTGATGGAGGACAACGCAAGGCATCCATCGCACGATCAAGCTTGTTGTCAAGTTCCCATGCGCCAATAGCATCCAATTTTTCCTGTATCTCACCTTGCTTGGTGATTAGCTTATCCATCGCATCGGGATTTTCAAGAACGTCAGGATCACCAAACTTCTCATTGATGGCTTCAAATTCTTTTAGTAAGGCGACAGTTTCTTTCACGCCCTCTTCGACAATCTCACGAACCGTTTTAGTTTTATCAAGCTGAGGTTCCTGTTCCAGTAATCCAACCGTAAAACTCAAATCAGAGACCACCTCACCCTGAAACTCTTTATCAATGCCTGCTATAATTCGCAACAGCGATGATTTTCCTGAGCCATTTAAACCGAGCACACCGATTTTGGCACCGTAAAAAAAGGAGAGGTAAATATTTTTGAGAACTTGCTTTTGGGGAGGGTAAATCTTGTTTACGCCCGCCATAGAGAAAATTATTTTTTCGTCAGCCATGGAAAGATTAATATCAGTTTAAAGGCTCGCCATCTGGCAAAGCAGGGGCAAATATGGCTTTTTTAAGTCAATAGTCCATAGTTGGGATACCGTGCCAAAGTGATGATTTTGGGTTACTTTTTTAAATATTTAACAATGGACAGCCAGGCCTTGACTATGGTCTAATTAATTCTATTTTTGCGGGAAATTTAATAAGGGGATTAAGATATGTATTGGACACTCGAATTGGCCTCCTACCTTGAAGATGCTCCGTGGCCGGCAACAAAAGATGAATTGATTGACTTCTCTATCCGTTCCGGAGCACCCCTGGAAGTAGTAGAAAACTTGCAGGAATTGGAAGACGATGGTCAGCCTTATGAAAGCATTGAGGAGATTTGGCCAGATTATCCGACTAAAGAAGACTTTTTCTTCAATGAAGACGAATATTGATAGCGTAAGACTTAGATCTACTTAACTTATTGAATAATCTCAAAAAGACCCTGCAAACGTTGGGTCTTTTTTTTAGTTAATGTCTGTCTATAGGGTCGATCATAAAATAAGTTGGTAGTTGGAAATTGTAGTTGCCAGCAACAAACAGTAAGTATCTTAAATAAAGCATGCTTATTTGCACTAATCCGACTGCCTACTGTTATCTGCCTACTTTGTGTACCCAATGATATTATGAATTAATGTTTGTTCCCATTTTCTCAACACGGCCAAGCCATTTTTTTCGATACACTTCTTTCGAATGCTGAACTGGTCCTATTGCTGTAACCCGAACCGGATTAACACCACAAAACTGAAGTGTTGATTTTTTCATAGCCTTATGACTTGGGCTACCATACATCAACCAATAATACCAATTGGGTTGGTCAAGGGTACAAATGATATGTGCCGATCGGCCTGTTAAAAGTTTGTCCCAAAACAACGAGTTGTCTCTTCTTTTAAATGCAAACCCGGGTAAAAAAACACGATCAATAAATCCTTTTAATAAAGCAGGCGTAGAGCCCCACCATACAGGATAAACAAATACGAGATGATCAGCCCACAATATCTTTTTCCATGCTTCTAAAAGGTCAGGCTCAAGTTCAGTTCTTTTTCTATAGCCGGATCCAAGAATTGGAT
>JANOQK010000468.1:0-5203 GCA_031414855.1 Bacteroidia bacterium
TTTTATTTTATTACTTGTTCCCATTTTTAATAAAGCTTAAAGCAGAAAGCTAAAAGCTTAAAGTTAATTATTCTCTTATTTGCTTTACGCTTTCGACTTATTGCTTTCGGCTTCCTGCTTCACTTGATGATAAATCATCGTCTGGTTTCCGAATATTTTAGAGAAACCTCTTACGTCTTCACCCGTCCAGCCCACATTCATTTCACCGTACTTTCCGAACTTCGATGACATCAAATCAAATTTAGATTCGATTCCATTGATTTGGTAACGATAGGGAAAAAGAGTTATCGAAACTTCTCCCGTGACATTATTTTGTGAGTTGGCCAGGTAAGCTTCTATATCTCGCATGACGGGATCAAGATATTGACCTTCATGCAGCCAGTTCCCATAAAATTGTGCTAACTGGTCTTTCCAACTTAACTGCCACTTCGTTAAGACATGTTTTTCCAAAGCATGATGTCCCTTTATAATGAGGAGCGGAGCTGCAGCCTCAAAACCCACTCGCCCTTTAATGCCGATAATGGTATCACCCACGTGAATATCTCTGCCAATCCCGTAAGGCCCGGCAATAGATTGAAGGTGATGAATGGCATCAGTTGGATGTGCAAACTTCTTCCCGTTTACGGCAATCAGTTCTCCTTTCTCAAATCGAAGCTTTACTTCTTCGCTTCCTTGATTTGTTACCTGGGTCGGCCAAGCCTCCTCAGGCAATTGCCCCATAGAATTCAGAGTTTCTCTGCCACCGACACTGGTGCCCCAGAGACCTCTATTAATAGAGTACTTTGCTTTCTCAAAATTAAAAGCCACGCCCTTTGCTTTCAGGTATTCAATTTCTTCCTCGCGGCTAAGCTTTTTGTCGCGAATGGGCGTAATAATTTCAATACCTGGTACCAAAATCTGGAAGATCATGTCAAAACGAACCTGGTCGTTTCCAGCGCCAGTGCTTCCATGCGCTACTGCATCTGCCTTTAATTCTTTTGCGTAGTTAGCCACAGCGAGTGCTTGCGACATGCGTTCAGCACTAACACTTAACGGATAAGTCCCGTTTTTCAACACGTTTCCGAAGACCAGGTACTTAATTACTTCTTCATAATAAGTTTTTGTTTCATCTACTGTTTTGTGAGACGCAACACCCAAGCTCAACGCCCGTTTTTCGATTTCTTTAATTTCTTCGGCATTAAAACCCCCGGTGTTCACCGTAATGGTGTGGACTTCATAGCCCAAATCATCCGACAAATGCTTTCCGCAATAGGAGGTATCCAGTCCGCCACTAAATGCTAGTACTACTTTTTTCATTATCAGTTAATAGTTAATCGTTAGTGGTTAATCGTTAATAGAAGCCATGAGTGGATTGAAATTTGCACTATTAACTTTTAACTATTCACGATTAACTCCCAGAATTACCAGAAAAACAGGAAGCTTAACATGGAACTCTTATTTTCTGAGGAGCCATCTCCGTCTTTCTTTCTCCAGCCTTTCAAAAGCACAAATTGTTTGAAATGCACCCAGCGTTCAAAGAGCTTAAAGTTACCTTCAAACTCTCTCTTCTTGTGGTGCTCCAGATGTCCTTCTGAAGTTACTACTGTTTGAGCTAGTTCCGCTTTTTTCTTGGCAGCTTCTGCTGGATCGAAAAGCATAGCAGTGCACATGCAATTCTGGCGGCCTTTGCTCATCAGGATTTCATAGTTGACGCAGCTCTGGCATCCTTTCCAAAATTGATCGTCTGTTGTGAGTTGCGAGTAGGTTACCGGTTCATATCCCAAATCTGAGTTGATTTTCATCACGGCAAGGCCAGTGGTCAAACCAAAAATCTTGGATTCTGGATATTTTTTGCGCGAAAGCTCAAATACTTTGCGCTTGATCTCGGTAGCAACTCCTGACTTGCGGAAAGCGGGAGCTACAATGAGCCCGCTGTTAGCCACAAACTTCTCATGTTCCCACGATTCGATGTAACAGAAACCCACCCATATGCCATCGCGCGTCACAGCAATAACAGCCTTGTCTTCTATCATCTTCATCTTCACGTAATCTGGCGATCGCTTGGCAATGCCAGTTCCGCGCGCCTTTGCTGATTCCGCCATCTCTGTAGTGATGGTATCAGCATAATGGGTGTCAGCAGCAGTAGCCGTTCTGACAATTATATTGTCTTCCAATGTCTTGTTCGTATTAAGGGTGAATAAATAACTACAAAGTGCAGATAAGCACTTTAAGGTGAATACCACATAGTAGCATCACCAAACTATTGTTCGTAAACAACAAGTCTCAGATTCTAATCCGCCTATGCGGTCGCCTGGTCACTGTGCAAGCAGTGCTTAGGAGGTTGAGCAATGCTGGGGAGGCATTGACGAGAATGGCATTGAAGCCAGGATTCTCAGAGGTGATAGTTACTTTTTCCAATTCGCGTAAGTGGTTTCTTAAATAAATGGCATTTAAAAAAATGTTTTAACAAAATTAACGGAATTAAAAACGAATATGACTATGGTAAGGTTATTTTTTTAAGAAGAATTTCTTGGCTGCACTATCTGAGCTCAAGTTCTACTTGGAATCTGGTTGACGTTGACGCACCAATCTGACCAATGAAACGTTAGTCTTATTTAGAGTGAGGTAACGTTATCATCATGAGTTAAGGCATGTCATTGTAAGAGTGCTCACTTATAATTTGGAATATTCTTACCAAGTATAATCGCAAGATCTCCCTTCCACGTATTTTTGGAGTCCAGCTTGAGTTGAATCAAAAGATTTCCTCCTCTTTGTTGTGCTTTGCTTTTCAATTCTGATGTGATTAGCGGATCATCATCAAACCAGATCTCGTCAATATAGTAAAGTGTTTTACCGGGTTCTTTTACAAAGATATGTATGTGGGCAGGTATATTTTCTCTTGGGTAAGCGGCAGGCCGGATACTGTTGATTTTGAATTGACCGTGGTCGTTTGTTTTAGCCCATCCACGCAAGTGACCGTGACGCTTACCATACACCTGGTCTTTAGCCGGAGCGTATATTCCATTTGCATCAGTGTGGTAGATGTAGAGTACAATATTCTTTACAGGTGTTTTGCCATCGGCTTTATAAACAATGCCATTGATGTTCATTAGTTTACCCGGCTCCCCCTGAAGGGAAAGGGTAGCTTCGGATTTGATTTTTTCTAATGAAGGTATTCCCTCATACATCATTTCGCAGCCATCACAATAGTCGGCAATAACACGATCAGTGGGTTGTTTCACTTGTTGGCCATAGCAAACAGCTGAAATACCAAGCGAACAGAAGATGAGAAAGATTTTCATAGATTATTTTCCATCACTCATACCTCAATGTATTTGAAGGATTAGTTATTGCTGCACGAATGGTTTGAGTACTCACCGTTATCAAAGCTAACATGATGGCAGCTAGTGCTGAAAGGAAATAGATAACCACATTCATTTCAATATGATAAGCGAAGGAATCGAGCCATTTGTTCATAAAGAACCAAGCCAATGGCCAGGCGATTAGGTTGGCAAATAAGATTAAAATCACAATTTCCTTTGAGAGTAGCGTCAGGATGCTGGGTACAGATGCGCCTAACACTTTGCGTATGCCAATTTCTTTCACACGCTGCAAGGTGTTGAATGTTGCCAATCCAAATAATCCAAGACACGCTATGAAGATGGCTAGCCCTGAAAAGATGGTGAAGAGTTGTCCCTGCTTTTGTTCGTCTTCGTAAAGTTTGCGATAGTTATCGCTAAGAAATGTATAACTGAAGGGCCGCTTTGGAAGAAACTCTTTCCATATTTTTTCGATATGCTCAATTCCTCCTTTCATATCCGTGCCCGATATCTGCACCGATATATTATTGTAATTTCCAATATGGAATACCAGTGGAACGATTTGTTGGTGTAAGGATTCAAAATGAAAGTCTTTCACAATACCAATCAACTTACCTGTTGTGCCGCCATAGTTGAAGTCTTTATCGATGGCATCATTTAAATCTGTCCATCCGTAACTTCTGGCTGCTGTCTCATTTACAATAAAAGCAAGTGAGTCGTCAGTGGGTATTGCTTTCGAGAAATCTCTTCCAGCTGCAAAGCCTATGCTATAGGAATTAAAAAATTCGTAATCAACCCGTACGTTTTTTGTTGTAACAGTTGAGTTAACCAAACTATCGCCTTTCATGATCAGAGGAGGGGCCTGACTATCTAGAAGCCTGCCAGTGGGAATTCGAGAGGAACGGCTTAGCGTTTTAATACCAGAAAACTTTACCACCTCATTGTAAAATGATTCATAAGAGTCCGATAATTCATCATAATAAGGAAGCGTTACAACCTGATCTTTGTTGTAGCCTAAATTGCGATTGTTCAAATATCCCAGTTGCTGAAAGGTGATGGCTGTTGCGATCAATAGCACAATCGAGATGGAGAACTGCGCTACTACCAATGACTTCCGAAGTAATCCTTTGCCTTTGGCAGAACCTTGTTGTCCTTTTAATACAAGAGCAGGTTTGAAACTCGAGAGCACTAGTGCAGGATAGATTCCTGCCAATAGACCAACGACAAGTGCAAAGCAGATCAGGCCAAGAAACAAGATCCAGTTATCCACCAGGCTGATTATTAAATTCTTTCCGGTAAAGGCATTCAGCCAACCGATGGAGATGGTGGAAAGGCCAAGCCCAAAAATTAAGGCAAGGAGGGCAATCAGGACTGACTCACTTAGGTATTGAAGGATCAATTGATTTTTGAAAGCGCCTACTACTTTTCTCATACCTACTTCTTTGGCACGTTTCGTGGCCCGCGCGGTCGACAGGTTGATAAAATTGAAACAAGCAATCAGTACAATGAACATCCCGATTACGGCCATCATGTAAACATTGTTGATGTTGCCGTTTACTTCAAGTTCATCATCGAGATGTGAATAAAGGTGAATGTCAGTTAACTTTTGTAACGAAAGTTCGGTTGTTTTTGAAGCGACAAAGGTAGGAGGAACACCAAAGTTTGCTTTGGCAAAAGTTCCATAATGCTTATTAAGAAAATCAGGAAAGGCTACTTCAATTTTTTTAGGATCGGTACCTTCCTCTAAGAGTAGATAGGTGCCAAACATATTGTTGCCCCAGTTAGTCTCCAAGCCCTTTCGGCCGTAGATGTTATCGTTCTCAAGGGTGCTAAACGATACCATATACTCTGGGTGCCAATGCGATTGTTTTGGAAAATCTTCGTATACGCCAGTTACCTCTAAG
>JANOQK010000469.1:0-4920 GCA_031414855.1 Bacteroidia bacterium
TGCCTTATCAATAAATCCAATGTAGCTTCTGCCTCCTTTGTAGGTGAATGCATTTGCAAACCATTTGAAATACTGTTCTTGTAGTGCGGGAGTCCATCCACTATTCGCTTCACTAAGAACGGTTGCCAAATAAGTCTGCTGCGCAGGTGGCACATTTGATAGCATTTCAGCAATGTCCAAACCGTACTGAGGATTTCTCATAATAAGATCAGATGAAGCGCTTACCGTTTTTTCCATCGGGTCATCTTTAGCACTCGCCAACAAAGTCAGCGTCTTTTCGATCGAGCCTGGCGCCCCTATGTGAATGAGCACTTTGCTAAGCACACGATCCAGTTCATTTGACTGTGAAGGGAATTTAGGATCAAGATAAGCAACCACCTGATCCTTAACAGCTCCTTCGGGTTTACCCATTCTGAAAATAAGAACTTCAAACGCTCGAACAATATCTATCTTTTGTGATGGTGAAAGTTTGTCATAATCAACTTTTACCAAAGCCTGGAACATTTTGTTCTTCACATTTGGTTTTCCGTGTCGAGCCAGTGCGATCATTGCCAGTGTTAGAGATTGAGGGTCGGTTTCTTTCAGCGCACGCTCCTGCCATTCGCTTACTGGCTGATGTTCAACTGCAATGCGCGCAGCATATCTCACGAAACGATCTTCATGTTTCAGATATGGCCAAGCCGTTTCAACTGCACTCCTGTTTGGCTCGTGAAATTTCTCAAGGCTTCTTCTTAATTTATTGGCTTCATTAACAGTTGCTGAGGTAGTTGCTTCCTGTGTTGCCGCGTTTTGATTATCAATAGCAGAAATACGGTACAGATCGGATTCCAATCTTCTTCCTCCAGTAAGGAAATACATAGCCCCATCGGGGCCGATCACGCCATCGGTTAAAGGAAGAGGCGAACCTGAAATGAATTCTTCCGCGTGCGCAGTGTAGGAGGAACCTTGTGGTTCAAGGTAAATGGCGTAGATGATACCAAAGCTCCAGTCGAAAGCAAAAATTGCTTTTTTGTATTTATCCGGAAAGGCGGCATTCATTCCGCTGATTAGGCTTGTTGGTGAACCTTGCCCTATGTTAAGTACGGGAGGCAAATTATCCGGGTAAGCTGCAGACCATTTCCCGTTGCCCGTGCGCCAACCGTATTCGCTTCCACTGGTTACATGACAGATGCGAGTTGGTCTATACCAGGGCATTCCGAAATCCCACTCCATATCTGAATCATACGTGAACAGATCACCAGCTTCATTGAAAGCAATATCAAACTCATTGCGATAGCCCGCTCCTACCATTTCCCAATGGTTACCGAGAGAATCCATGTGAACTATCCAACCTCCTGGCGCTTCGCGATTATTGGCATGACCTCGCGGATCCTTTATCTGAGGAAACAGATTGTCTTCCTTCCATATCGGAGGCAATCTGTAGGTTTCCATAGTTGGAACATCCACATGGTTGCCAGCAGCTATGTAGATTGATTTTTTATCTGGCGACAGAATAATACTGTGTGGTCCGTGCTCACCTGGTTCTCCTGCAAGGGATTTAATCAAAGTGATCTTGTCGAACTGATCATCGCCATCGGTATCCTGAAGGCGGTACATACCAGTGTTCTTATCGAAGTTTTTGTCGCTGTTGTGATTGACCATCACATACAAGCTATTGAACGCATATAGCAAGCCTTGCGCAAAGCCCATTCCTATTTTCAGTGTAGTAGTATCTGTGCTTTGGTCAGCCGCTGAGCCTATAATAAGCTTCTCTACTTTGGGTTTGGTTGTATCACCAGCCACTGGCAATTCAAGACGGTACAAAGCACCATATTGGTCAGCTGTAATCATACGGCCTTTGTTATCAAATGTCATGGCCACCCATGAGCCTTGATCATTGTCGGCAGGACTGTATAAATGCTCGGCCTTAAATCCGGCAGGCAATTTTAGCTTATCAATTTTAGGGTTGCCTTTTGTGAAAGTGTCCTTGTTTTGGCAGGCTGTTGCACAAACAAGGATTAAAAGTGTCAGTAGAAAATTAAAAGAGCTGTTGCGGTTTGCGTTCATGTTACGAATTTTATGTTTTTACTTTTGACTTCTCGATAACTAACCTAATTAATGAAAAATCAAGTTAAACTATTTCAAGCATCATATTGAAATTAAATTGATAAATGGCTGCGGGTTTCTGTGAGGTGTAAGATAAAAATGCATTTCACGCAAACAGTTCCACCTCTGCCTTCCCGTTGCCATCCGGAGTTGTAAAGAATGGCCTTTTTTCAATTACATAGTTGGTATCCTCTGGAATGCCGAGTGCATGATAGATCGTTTGATGTAGTTGCGCTATTTTGATCGGCTTCTCAATTGTTTTACAGGGACGCTCATCGGCAGTTTTTCCGTAAGCATATCCCTTTTTAATTCCTCCGCCAAACATTAATATGGAACACCCATCCGTAAAGTGGCGGTGCATGCCGTAATGTTTAATGTCCTGGATAATATCTGGTTGGCTCACTTGCTCCTGCACTTTTGCTCCTGGCCTGCCTTCCGTCATCATATCTCTGCTGAACTCACTTGCTAATATTATCATGGTGCGATCCAGATGCCCTGATTGTTTCAGGTCTTTGATTAATTGTGCAATGGGTGAATCAATTTGCTTTTTCATTTCAATCAACCGCGTGTAACCATTCTCGTGCGTATCCCATCCTTTGAACGGTTCGTATTCTGTTGTTACGCTGATGAACCTCGCGCCTTGTTCTGTCAGTCTGCGTGCAAGCAAGCATCCAAGCCCAAACTTTCCTGTGTTGTATTTATTATAACTTTCTTTGGGTTCCAAGCTAAGGTCAAATGCTTTTGACTCGGGCGACTTAAGCAACATGTACGCCTGCTCCATAGAACGTTGTAATGATTCTTTTTGATAGTCGCTACCATATTCGCCTATGGGGCTATTGCCGATAAGCTCTTTGTATAGTTGATTTCGTCTTTCAAACCGTTGATAGCTCATGCCTACCGGAGGCTTCACACTTTCTAAACCTGCTGAAGGATCAGGTATAAAAAATGGACCGAATTCATTTCCAAGAAAACCTGCCGTGTGAAATGCTTTAAGTTCTTCGGCTTCGCCAACTGTGAATCGTTGGCCAATGTCAATGAACGCAGGGATCACTGAATTTTTGGGCCCTAACTGGCTGGCAATCCACGAACCAATATGAGGAGCGGCAACGGTCTGAGGTGGTTCATAACATGTATGCCAATGATATTGATGTCGTGAGTGCAAGATATGCCCGAGGTCTGCTGCAACATAAGATCGGATAAGGGTACCTTCGTTCATTACATTACCAATGGATTGAAGGCCCTCCGAAAAATGAATTCCATCCAATGCAGTCGGAACAGATTTAAAAGTGCTGAGTACACTGTTTGACTGCATCCCTTTTGAATAAGCAGTATATTTTTTTGGATCGAACGTATCGGTGTGTGCCATTCCGCCAGCCATCCAAAGAAGAATTACTGTATCGGCTTTTGCATTAATCTTTGGTGCCGCACATGAACTTAACATCGAAGTGGGCATTCCTGCCGCCAGAGCAGCAAACGTGGCCGCACTGGTCTTTTGTAAGAATTCTCTTCGGTTCCAGTTTGTATTCATTTCAGTTTTCAGTGATTGTTAACATTCTATTCCTGACCATCTGTAAAAATATCGTAACGTCTTTGCGAGCCTGTCCGGTAGGCAGGCACCTGCGTGGATTTACGCGATAGGGCTAAGCCTGTCCGACCGGAGTCATCCGGGCGGGCAATCTCCTAATTTGGGGATCGCTTCGTACCTCCCACATTCCCTGGCTGGTACTCGCGATGACGTCAACTTATAGTTTCGCATAACATCAATTTAATAAATCAATTGAAATTCAGGAAGCAGTACAATAGTCCAAATTAAGTCCTGAATATTTTCCTCATTGGGCAACTCTCCTAATAGATCAGAAGCTGCTTTCATCTCTGACTTTTCAGGATAGCGGCCTAATGAAATTTTATAGAGTTCATTAATAATTTCCTTGTTGGTCTGAAAATTTTCCTTTAAGTTTTTTGCACCTGCTTTAAGCACTCCATTAAACTTATCTCCGTTTGTAAGCTCTAGTGCCTGCAATAGGTTTGCTTGCGATGACCTGCTCGTTGAAACATTCTCGCGATTAGGTCTACCTAACGCTGTTAAGAAAATATCGTTTTTAACAAGTGAAGCCCTGGCATAATTCAACGGGACTGAGGGCTTTGAATTTTTGAAGGGATCATATTGCCGGAGGGTATCCGAATAAACCGGATCAACAATAGTACTTATTACATCCACAAACTGTTCCGCAGACAATCTCCTACGATGCATGCCTTTGAAGATATAATCCTCACTGACGATCTCGTTCTCATTTCTAATTCCAACGGAAGGCAATTGATACGTTTTTGAAGTGGTGATTGTAAAAATCAGGTTTTTCAAATTATTTCCATTATCCGAAAAATCCGAAGCCATCCAATCAAGCAAATCCTGACTCCAAGGTTCGTTATCCATCATATCCACTGGCTCGACTATTCCCCTTCCCATTAACTGAGCCCACATCCGGTTAACTATTGTTCTGTAGAGTCGACCGTTTTGTGGAGCGGTTAGGTACTCGGCCAGTTGTTTTAGTTTTTCATCAACAGTTAATGTACTGTCAATGGTACCTAGCTCGGAAAAAATAACCCTTGTACCTGCCATCCTTCCGATTGGTTTATCACATCGGTTTATTTCCAGAGTGGTATCAGAAAAGATATTGGCAAATGCATACGCGTCCGACAATTTCAAATCGCTTATAAAACTATCGTGGCAAGAGGCGCACTTCACATTTAGACCAAGAAAAACCTGAGAGACATTTTGCGCAGCCTGCATTTCCACACGTTGACTGGCATTGATTGTGCCACGCCATTTTATTCCCT
>JANOQK010000470.1:0-3840 GCA_031414855.1 Bacteroidia bacterium
GGCTTTGCAGGTATTGAGCCGGAGACCAGTTTTTTTGGTGATTTGTCCGACCCCATAAAAATGAAAGAGACATTGGCAAAGCATAGTTTGGAGCTTGCCGTATTGGTGCACGTAGAAGACTGGAAAAATCCAAAGGAAACAGACGGGGAAATAAAAAGAGCGCAACAATGGATAGATTACCTTTCTCATTTTCCCGAGACAATTTATTTGCCTGTTCAGATGCCAGGCAACGATCGAAGCCACTTAGAGGAACGGCAAAAAAATCTATTGAGTTGTGTGAACGCGCTTGCGGAAAGAGCTTCGGCCAGAGGCATTACATGTTCGTATCATCCTAATTCTCCAATGGGCTCCGTGTTCAGGACAGAGGAGGACTACGAGATTTTACTTAATGGGTTGAATGCAAAATACATTGGATATACTCCTGACGTGGGCCACATCGCAAAAGCTGGTATGGATCCGCTTACCATTATAAAACGTTATCGCGAATTAGTTAACCTTGTTCATTATAAGGATATGTATGCCGATGGAAGATGGGCTCAAACAGGCGAGGGGGTTATACAATTCAAGGAAATCACCTCATATCTAATTGATACCAACTACGAAGGTTGGATCGTCATGGAGGATGAAGCGGATCAGGCCATAACAGATCCTGATGGAGTAACCGCTAAAGATGGCGTGTATGTTAATTCGAAGATCAAGCCTTTGCTGTAACTTACTATATGCGATTATTTTACGTATCAATCAATTCAATCAATTAAACATGAAAGTTATTCAATACCTATTTGCTTGCATCATCATTTTTGGGTGCTACAGTTGTCAACAAAAACCTGTTGTATTTGAAACTACGTCAGTAAAACAATGGCTCACGTTTGAAGGGAAAGCCGATATGCCCAATATTGTATTGGTGTCAGGTGATGAGGAATATCGATCAGAGGAGGCCCTTCCACAATTAGCTAAGATTCTATCGGCAAAACATGGATTTAATTGTACTGTATTGTTTGCACAGGATCCAGCGAAGCCTGGGATTATAAATCCTAATTACATTCAAAACATACCCGGTTTGGAATTTCTCAAAACAGCTGACCTCATGGTGATCTTCACACGCTTCCGTGCTTTACCTGAAGAACAAATGCAATACATAGACGATTACTTAAAGAGTGGCAAACCAGTGATTGGTATGAGGACAGCTACCCATGCTTTCAACTTTTCAAAAATTGATTCCACATCCAAATGGAAACATTACAGTAACTCCTATAATAGCGAAGATGAATGGAAAGATGGATTTGGTCGACTAGTGCTTGGAGAGAAATGGATTTCCCACCATGGAAATCATAAGCATCAAAGCACCAGAGGTGTTGCAGCTATTGGCATGGAAAAGCATCCTATTCTTAATGGTATTGCACAAGGCGAAATATGGGGTTCAACAGACGTATATGGAGTAAGACTTCCGCTTCCTGGTGATTCACAACCTATTGTTCTAGGGCAAATAACTAATCGGGCTGGCGAATACAATGACCTAGACTCTTTATTTGGAATGCGATTCACAGATAATGAAGTTGCAGGTATCGAGACGGAAAAAGATAAAGAGGGAAAGGAAGTTAAAATAAATCGCAACGACCCAATGATGCCAATTGCTTGGACTAAAAGTTATCAGATTCCCGGAGGGCAGATGGGCAAGGCATTTACATCAACAATTGGTGCCGCCACAGATTTGTTGACCGAGGGAACCAGAAGGTTGATTGTTAATAGTGTTTTCTGGTGTCTTGATCTCAATGTACCAGACAAAGCTGATGTGGATGTAGTCGGAGGCTATGACCCTAGTCCTTACTCTTTTAAAGATGATCAGTATTGGCTCGATAAGAACCTAAGTGTTTCCTCATTACAATAAGATATAAATTCGTAAGCCTGTGGAGTTGCTCCTTCTTGAAAAGTTTAAAATGAAAACTAGCTATCTGCCGCTTTTGCTGCTCGTGGCATTGAGCATTGGCATGAGTGGCTGCGGTTCCGACTCGATTGAGGGTTCATGGGATTTCACCATTCAACTGCCGATAGAGGAATTTACTGGTACTATGAAATTGAAGAAGGAAAATTCTGCATACACAGGAGTATTAGTTTCATTTGAAAGAGGTGACGTTGAATTACGTGACATAGTTATTAAAGGTGATGATTTGAAGTGCAATTTCCGGATGCGTGGTGCCGATTATATGGTCAACGGAAGTTTTAAAGACAACACGTTTAAAGGAACCGTATTATTTGATAACAAAGAATTTACAATGATGGCTACTAGGCCAACGGAACCTTTGCAAGCCTATACGCCTCCAGAAGTAAAGTACATCTTGTCCAACGAAGATGTAAAAGATTCCGAAACGAACATTGATCATTCGGGTTTAATAGATGGGTTTAATTTGGATGGATATGACAGAGGTGAATTGATTTACAATTCTAATTGTATTACATGTCACGGTAATGAAGACTTTGAAGGTTCAATACCGATGTCTCGTAAATTTTGGTCACAACCCTTCAAAGCTGGCTACGATCCTTTTTCTATCTACGAAACCCTTGCCAAAGGGTATGGTTCTATGCCGGCTCAAATGACTCTTACTCCACAGCAAAAGTATGATGTGATTGTATACATCCGCGAGAAATTTATTAAAAGAAATAATGAAGATCAATATTTTAAAGTAACTCCTGGTTATCTGACCAAACTACCTATAGGAAATTCCAAAGGTCCGGATGCAAAACCTTATCATCCGTGGTCGGATATGGATTATGGAAATTTTTTCATTAATACCTACGAACTTGCTGACGAGAAGACGGACATAAAGCGCTATCATTCACCAAGACCAGCGCCCTTCAAGGATGAAGATTATCTAAAAAATAATTTTGCGTACAAGGGAATCGCAATAAGGTTGGATGAAGGTGAGGGTGGTGTTTCGAAAGGAAAGTCATGGATGATTTTTGATCATGATGTAATGCGTGTTGCGGGTGGTTGGACAGGAGAAGGTTTTATCGATTGGGAAGGCATTCTGCTCAATGATCAGCACGAAACTTATCCAAGAACAATCGGGCAATTGCATTTCGAAACACCAGTGGGACCGGGATGGGCTAATCCCAGATCCGGATCTTTTGAAGATCCTAGATTCACGGCACGCGATGGGCGAAAGTTTGGACCACTGCCTAAGCAATGGGCTAACTATAAAGGGTTATATCATAATGGAAGCGGTGTAGTCATCTCGTATTCAGTTGGCAAAGCGAACATACTCGAAAAGTTTGGTGTGGAGAAAAATGAAGATCAAACAATCTTCACAAGAACATTAAATATTATACCGGCACGTGACATTCTTAAAATGAGAGTTGCTCTTGCAGGAACTAATGTAGCATTGTCAGGAAAAGGAGCTACACTTAAAGAAGAAAACGGTTATGTGGTTTTAGAAATTTCAAATTTGACTAAAACAGCTATTAAACTTTTTATTGCGCAGCAGTCATCTAAACCCCTTACCGATTTTGCTGCTAAGTCTCCAGCTCCGGAATCACTCGATCAATATACTAAAGGAGGGGAGCCACACTTTCCTCAGGTTCTCACAACCAAAGTTATAAAAGGGAATGAAGAGGAACTATTTGTGGTGGATCAATTAACCGCTCCTTATGATAATCCATGGAAGTCAAGAATGAAATTCAGTGGTATAGATTTTATGAAAAATCCTGACGTGGCGGTGATGTGCACTACTGATGGTGATGTATGGAGGGTTACAGGTCTGACAAATGAAAATGGAGATCTTCAATGGCGAAGAATTGCTTCTGGTCTGTTTCAACCCTTAGGAATTAAAGTGTTGAATGAAA
>JANOQK010000471.1:0-31703 GCA_031414855.1 Bacteroidia bacterium
TTGTTCGGCTGCATTGTTCTTATACTTAGCAGCAATGTCAAGATAACTTGGCCCAACTGATTTCTTGTCAATGAGGTGGCAAGACTTACAATCGCTTTTGCTGATGAGGTTTAATCCGGTGGAGAACGTTGCCCACTCATCTGTGCCTTTGTGGTTAGAGGCAATTTCGATTAGATCAAATCCTTCGGGAACATAATCGAAGTTGACGGCCACTTCATTGGCTGCAATCTTTTTATCGGACAGACTACCGTCTTCTTTGTCGCTTACCTGAATGTTGTATTCTAATTTGCTATTTGGGAAAAAGAAACTTTTGTTTCCTTTCAGGATGTCAATGGCAACTACAGGAGGATCATTGCCGGCTTTAACTTCCATTGACTGACTATTTTTTTCGCCTTTGCTGTCGGTTACTGTAAAGGTTATGGAATAAGTTCCTGCTTGATCGAGTGTCAATTTAGGATTAGCTTCTGTCAACACCTTGTTGAAGCCATTGTCAGACTTTATCAGCCATTCAAATTTCAATACATCTTTATCATAATCGTCATAGTCCATTGTTCCCTCTGAGGAGAAATTGACATTCAACGGAAGTGCACCTGCGGCAACATCAACCGCAGCTTTTACAATCGGTTTGCGATTACCGCCATTATACTCGATTCTGACAATTTGCGCGTTGTCGTTTCCCCGGAACCATGCCGAGCCGTATTCCAATACATATAGATCTCCTTCTGGTCCAAATTTCATATCGATAGCACTACTGAAGTTTTCGTTAGGCAGAAATCTTTCCATGGATTTATAGTTGCCTTCTTCATCCATCGTCACAGACATGATCCATCCACGCATGAATTCAACAATCAGTAATTTACCTGCGTAATAAGAAGGGAATGGACGCGGAGCATTTTTAAAATCTTCTTTATGGTAGACAGGGCCACCCGTAGCACTTCTGCCAGAACTACCTACCAATGGAAACTCTTCTGAGTTGCTGTAAGGATACCAGATAAATGCTTTTTCAGGTAGCGGTAATTCCATTAAGCCCGTATTGTTTGGAGAATTGTTTACCGGATGTTCCACATCGAATTTTTCTCCTACTTTTTCTGTAGCATAATCAAATTGGCTGTAGGCCTTATTGTCGCCAATAAAGTATGGCCATCCAAAAAATCCTGGCTTACGCGCCTGATTAAATTCATCATATCCTCTTGGGCCAATGATGGAATCTTTGGAGGCATCTGGGCCAACTTCACCCCAATAGATATAGCCAGTTTCGCTATCAATAGAAACGCGCCATGGGTTGCGATGACCCATCGTATAAATTTCAGGACGTGTTTTATCTGTTCCTTCCTTGAATAGATTTCCCTTAGGGATAGAGTACGTCCCATCATCTTCCGGATGGATGCGGAGTATTTTCCCACGAAGGTCATTTGTATTTCCACCTGTGCGTTGATCATCCCAGCTTGATCGATCAGGGCGTTCATCGAGTGCAGATGTACCCGATACTGGATTTCCAGTGTTGTTACCAGTGGTTAGGAAAAGGTTTCCGTCTTTATCAAAAACCATTCCACCTCCTGTATGACAACAGGTTTCGCGTTGCGTGACTACCTCCAAAACAATCTTTTTGGTAGTGGCGTACAATGAATCACCATGAAGCTCCCATCTTGCCAATACATGTTTGGCTTCTGCAGTATCGGCATAATACATATAAATCCAATTGTTCTTATCAAAGTCGGGGTGAGCAATAACGCCCATCAGTCCTTCTTCCGCTTCTGTCACGCGGCCTTCTTTGTTGGTGTACTTCATGTTGACTGGAATAAAGCCAACTTTCTTTACTTCCCCGGTTTGAGGATTGAATGATTTCACATTGCCTTTCCGTTCAACGAAAACAATCCTTCCATCCTTCAAAAATGTCATTTCCATAGGTTCATCCAACTCGCCAGGCTTCGTAAGTACTGTCGTTGTGAACCTGTTTTCTTCGGGTGTTTCTTTGGTGGCTTTTTCGTATGGAGGTGCACAGGAAAAGAACACTAACATAATCACGATGAGGAATTTCCCACTTTGGGCAGGGATTAAACCCCAGATGGATGTGTAATTCATTCAATAAAAAGTTTTAGAACACGAAGTTGAAACTAAAAAGTGTAAATGTGACACAATGAACCACGCTTTTAGACCGATTATATAAATTTCTCGACCGATGGCTTATCGCGGCTTGATGAACAGTTTTGTTAAAAATTTCTAAACGAGAAAGATGAAATGTAATCTGGGTTGAAAACTTGCCAATCTATCAACTATCCTGCATCGGCTCATAGTCGATCTCCATAAAATCGACAATATCCCTAATCCAATATGTCTTGACAAAAGCAGTATGATTCGGATGTTGATTGTATGCTTCATACGCTTTGGCCGTCTCAAACTCCATGGATAAACAGTAATCAAAAATGTTTTTCTTACTCGTTTGCCGCATGCACCCCAACTGATGCGCTCCTGGAATGGAGGATAGTTTTAAAGCGGCATCGAGGAATGTTTTTTTTTCAGAAGATCCTTTAGTATGCTTCAGCTTGAAAACAACAGTATGGCGAATCATATTTGTATGTATTTAACTGGTCGATGAATCACTCCTATAAATGTGTGAACATAATGTTGTGGAATTGTTACAACTACAAAATTGGATGGAATTCTGATGTATTAGTGTCAATATAAGCTTTATCTTTAAAATCGAGGAATTCAATTAGTCAAATGGATAAATTGTTCAGAAGGAGAGGGATTTACTGGATTGTTGTTTTAATCAGTTCTCTTTTGATGGTGGAACTTTTTCTTACCTACCGGAATAGCGTGGTCATTGCGGATAACGTGATGATCCAAAAAGAGGCAGAAAGAATCAAAGTCAATACAATCGATCTTATCCGAACACTGCATTCCCTTGACCTGGGTATCCGTGGCTATGCTATAATACAAGACGAGAAGCTAGGCAGCCCGTATGACGCAGCCTGGATTCAAAAGGATCAGGTGTTTGGGAATCTCGAAAAATCTCTTTTGTCTCAGCAATTTGAGATGAGCTATTTCTATAAGCTTCGAGATTCGGTTAACTCCTATTTCGAAGTGGGCAGAACCATGATGAACTATCTGAAAGCTGGTGATCGGAAAAATTTTGAACAGCTGTTTAAGAAAGATCCTGGCTACGATGTGTGGGTCAGTTATAAGGATTTTTCGGCTCGCATTGAACTATTTGAGAATTCTATTTTAAAGAAGTCAAAAGCCCAATATAACAGAGCCCTCGAATGGAATTACCTGCTGCTTGTTTTTCTTTTAATCCTGATCATTCCAACACTGTTTTATACCGCCTATCAAACGTCAAGAACGGTTTCGACATTAGACAAACTAAAAGAATCTGAAAAAGAAAAGAATCTGATATTGGCTACTCAAAATGAAACCCTGGAGCGTCTTGTAAAGGAAAGGACAGAAGAAATTGCGGCACAGAACGAAGAGATCATTTCTCAAAACGAAGAGATCAGTTTGCGCAATGATGCGCTCTCTTCTCAGCGGGATGAGATTAGGGAGCAACATAATAAATTAGGTATTCAAAATAGCGAGTTAAGAGCGGCTCAAAAGCTCATTGTAGAGCAAAGTGAAATCATTCAGAAAAATAACAGAGCGCTTTCGCAGGAAGTAAGGGATCGAACCGAGAGCCTAGTGAGTGCTAATAAAGAGCTGGCGCAATACATAAGTCAGCTAGAGCAGTTTACATTTATTGTATCACATAACCTTCGTGCTCCTGTGGCCAGAATTTTAGGCTTGGGTGGCGTACTTGATCATGCCAAAAATCATGTCGAAATAAAGGAAATTGTTAGTCATTTAGTAAAGGCATCTCAGGAACTGGATGGAATTCTAAGTGATCTGAACCTGACGATACAAATCAAATCGATGGTGAATGAAAAGCTTCAGACAGTTGATTTAAAAACTACTCTTGAGAAGATAGAGAATATCTTGCGCCCTGAACTCCAGAAGAGTAATGGAATACTGGACAAAAGTGGAATTACCTATACTCAACTAAACTCGGTTGGTGCTTACATGGAGAGTATTTTTTTCAATCTAATCAGTAATGCTCTGAAGTACCGCGATCCCAATCGCGACCCTGTGATACGTATATATTGCAGGCAAGATGGAGAATACGTAATAATCCACGTGCACGACAACGGCACGGGTATCGATTTGGAAAAACATGGGAAAAGTATCTTCAACTTATATAAGCGATTTCATTTTCATATTGAAGGAAAAGGACTGGGCCTTTATCTGGTGAAAACACAAGTCAATCTTCTTGGCGGTGAGATTTCTGTAGAAAGCAAAGTCGGTGAAGGCACAGTATTCATTATTCGGATTAGGCATAATAATCGGTCTTGAAGTCCTTTTTAGTTAGAGTCTTCAATCTTCAGCATTTAAAAAGTTGTTTTCTTTAGCTTAGTGGATCAGGTTGATGAATAATGATTTCCTTATAAGTAAATATGTTTTTTTTCTAAAAAAAAGAGGAACTGCCACAGGGCAAGTGAAATGGATCGTTTTGGAATGATTGGACTACACCTCCTATAGTAAACGTGTAGCCTTACCTATGACGATTTAGATGAATGGGTCGAAGTTGATATTGGCAAACCTGAAGGATAGTGGTATGAATACGTCAACTATATTTCCATTGTGGATACCAAATATAAAATGACAGAGCAAATTGTCAACTTATTGTTTTGTCAGGTATTCCGACAGTCGAAAAACCTGACGACACAGAAAATTTTATTCTTTACGTACCTTAGAGCAACACCTGAACAGGACTTCAAATTTTACCAATGAAAACCATACTCTATTTTCTTCTTTGTCTTACAAGTTCACTTGCCAACGCACAGCTTCTTAAAGTAGGAGTGGCCGGCCTAAGTCACGATCATGCCAATGGACTCATGCAACAACATAAGCGAGGCGAAGTTATTCTGCTGGGTATTGCAGAATCTGATATGAACCTTGTAGCGCGATACAAAAAGAATTTTCAATTGCCGGATTCATTGTTCTATAAAGATGTTTCTTCCATGCTTAATAAGATAAAGCCGGATGCGGTGCTGGCCTACAATGCCATCTCCGAACATATTGATGTAGTTGAAGCATGTGCGCCTAAAGGAATTTCGGTGATGGTGGAAAAGCCATTAGCCACTACAGTTAAACAAGCTGAACGAATGAAAGCTTTGGCCGATCAATACAAAATTCAACTGCTAACAAATTATGAAACCACCTGGTATGCAAGCAATCATCAATTATATAGTATGGTGAATGATCAGCATTCGATAGGCCCGATTAGGAAAATGGTAGTGCACGATGGACATAACGGCCCCAAAGAGATTGGTTGCAGTGTAGAGTTTCTGACGTGGCTTACCGATCCGATAAAAAATGGAGGGGGTGCCTTGGTAGACTTTGGCTGTTATGGTGCCAACCTGATGACGTGGCTGATGGAAGGAAAAGCACCCGTAGCAGTAACGGCCATTACACGAAACATTAAGCCTGATGTTTATCCTAAGGTGGATGACGAAGCAACCATTTTGCTTGAGTATGCGGAAGCAACAGGTATCATTGAAGCTTCGTGGAACTGGCCGTTTGGAATTAAAGACCTTGAAGTGTATGGAAAGACTGGCTATTTACATTCCTTGAATAGCTCTAGTTTGCAAGAGCGAAAAAAAGATGTCTATGAAAAAGTAGAAGTGAAGCCTCCTGCTTTTCAAAATAACCTCGTGTACCTGGCGGCTGTGTTGCGCGGTGAGATTAAACCAGAGAACGACCTCTCTTCACTGAACAACAATATGATTGTAGTGAGGATACTGGACGCAGCCAGACGGTCGGCAAAGGAAGGGAAGAGGATTGTGTTGTAAATAATTCAACCTTAGAATTGCAGAAGTAAAATGGTTATTGATCATACCTGTTTAAGGCTATTCCTTTCAAGGAACTATGGAAATATGTTATTGCATTTTAAAATAGAGTAATTTAGTTCCGCACAATGCAAAACCAACTCGTAGAATACTTCGCTAAAATCACATCTCTTTCAATTGAAGAAAGAATAATATTGGAAGAAAAATCTGTTCCCAGCCATTTTAAAAAAGGCACGGTGTTACTCAAAGAAGGACAATTATCAGTGAATAGTTACTTTATTATCAATGGTTGTATAAGGGAGTTTGTGATGGTGGATGGAGAGGAGAAGACAACTAATTTCTTTACGGAAGATCAATGGGTCATTTCCCTCAATAACTTTACCCCGGAGAGTCCGAAAGTCAGAAATTGGATTTGTATTGAAGATTCAACAATGGTTGTTGGAAATGAAGAGCAGGCTCAGGAAATGTTCAAAAAATTCCCAAGATTTGAAACCATTTCACGTGTAGTTATGGAAACTGTTTTTTCAGAACATATGAACCTCATGACTTCCTACCTGACCGACTCGCCAGAACAACGATATTTGAAATTGTTAAAATCAAGACCAGATATCTTTCAAAGAGTTCCTCAATATCAAATTGCAAGCTATATCGGGGTGAAACCTGAATCCTTAAGCAGGATCAGAAAGAGGCTTACATTAAGCGGCTCTCATTAGCTTATAGGATTCTCGTTTTCAAAATATGTTTGCTCCTCCCATTCAGGATACCAAAAATAAATTAATGCGGTAAGCAGGGTTAATGCAACTAGGCCTAGGATACTTCCTTCGATTCCAAACTCTCCACCACTAATCCATACCGGTGCATGTTGGAAAACTGGATTCAACAAACTTGAGTCCTTCTCTCCACTCACACCAAATCCAAGTATTGTTCCTTGCATGAAATTTGCCATTAAATGAATTCTTAGAGGCATGGCCAGGCTTTTGGTTTTCAAATACGCAATGCCAAACATAAGGGACGCAAGAAAAATATTAATAGAGGCCAGAGTTTTGGTTATTCCACTCATGCCGGGATTATCAATATGTGTTAATATGAATAGGCCACCTATTAATACTTGTGCTGGCCATTTTCCAACTGACTGAATGAGTCGCTGGAAAACAAAACCTCGGAATAGCAACTCTTCTGCTAGTGCTGCAAACAAATAGGCTTTGAATCCTGAAACAATAGTCGAATAGATATTCTCATTTGCTTGCCAAGTGACATAGCCAAGCATTGACATTAGCAACGCAGGTAAGAGCATAAGTAGTGCTCCAATAAGCAGGCCTTGGCCAAGTTCTTTGAGCCAACTGATATCTAATCCTCCTACTAAATCAGGTATTGATTTGCGTCTTAATAATTGACAGATTAACGATACAAATGAAATAAGAATCACCTGATAAACCATATCTATTTCAAAGGAATAGTGATTAGCCAAAATGATCATTGGAAACAACAAGGAGGAGAGCATCAGAAAAAAAATAATGATCCACCAGCTGTTTCTAATTTTTTTTTCTGATGTTAAAAAGATATTCATTCCGGTATAGAGTATTGCAACTTAAAATCTATTTGCTAGTTGTATCAATAGTACCGCTAAAGCCTTTTATGATTAACCAAAAGCTAAGAAACACCTCAAATAAACCACCTGGAATATCTAAAAGTACATCTATGTTGTAACCAAAAAGAGCGAAAATGGCACCTGCTATAAAAATGATATAAGCGACAAAGCCCCAGATAGCCATCCACTGCGGGACGAACTTTGATTGATAAAGTAGGTAACAAAACATCAAACCACCAAGACCCCAAACCACCATACCTATTTGGTAACAATAGAAATTAGCCTTTTTCAAAAGAACACTTAACGTTTGGAAATAAGGAATATCACCGGCCCCAGCTTTTACAAACTCATCACTAAGAGGAATAAACAGTAGTAAGAAAATAGCACCCATAATAAGCATAATTGTGGATGCAATTGCTGCGCTTAAATAGCCATATGTCATTGTTTGGTTATATGGTTTTAATAGGGGTGTCATTATAATACCTAATCCAATATTTATGGTGGCAAATACCGCCATCATAATTGCGGCTTCAAGAATTATTAGATGCTGAGACGCCTTGATAACCGAGAGGCCACCTGGGGAATTAATAATTGCATTTACGAGTACAAAGCCAACTCCATAGGATATATATCCTAGTAGAAATAGTACTCCAAAAGTTCTGGCTGCAGTTTTATTTGTTTTCATTTGTGGATATTGTTTTGTTTGAGGACACAAAAGTGCTCCCCTGATATTTTAATCTCATTGACTTGGGTTAAGAAGTAAAATGGACAGATTTGGAGGAAGGAAACAGTCTCAGATTTTGGCTTTTGAGCCTTCGGCAGAAGGTTTCTTCTTGCTGTCAAGGAAAGGAGGTTTCTTCTTGCTGTCAGGTCTTCCGACCTGACACATCAAGATTAGATTCATTTCTGTGCTGTCAAGATTCATTTCTGTGCTGTCAATTTCTGTACTGTCAGGTCTTGCGACCTGACACATTATTGACCGATCAAGACTAAATTCTTATTTAAAGAAATTGTTGTGCTGAAGTTTCATAAGTAATGAATATATTAAAGTTGAAATGCGTCAGGTCGAAAGACCTGACGACACAGCAGAGAAATGGAAGAGGAAGTCAATAAAGCAAAATTTAAAGACTTGTATTTTAAATATGCCACACCCAACAGCGGCTGGACTGAAGAGTATTGGAATCAGTTTTATGAAGAGGAGGTTGGAAAAAAGTATTTTTTTACCAAACCCGCGACTCCGGAATCAACAAGTATGTGTATTATGTCAGGAGGCGGTGAGCACCGAATGATTTTTTTAACAGAAGATGCGGAAGAATCATTTTTTGATTTCCCTGGCAAAGACTAACAGCAAGGTAGGTTAAGTACCCGGTCAAAGACTCCTCAGTTGATTTAATGTAACTTCAATATCTTCACTTGAATTATAAACTGAAATCCCGAGCCTTGTTACTCCACCTCTTTCAAGTAGTCCCAATATTTCAATAGCGCGAATAGCGTAGAAGTGTCCATCCCAGGCACAAATATTTTTCTTAGCAAGATGTGCACATACTTGCTGTGGAGTTTTTCCTTCGAAAGTAAATGAAACGGTTGGTGCACGATGTGCAGAAGAAAAATCTTGGCCTATTACTTTCACACCTGAAATCTTTTTCAAGCCTTCATAGAGTTGAATCGCCAAAGTTCGTTCGTGCTCGCCAATGTTATTATAAGCATTGACTAATCTATCACGAAGAGTTGTGCCACTTCCAAGACTAGCAAGGAAATCAACAGCCGCTGTTACACCTGCAATTGCAGCGTGATTAAGAGTTCCAGTTTCTATGGAATCGGGTGCAGCTTGTCCCGCTGTGCGCAAACGATCGGTGGGAATACGATCCAACAAACCAGGGCGACTATACAATATACCAACGTGTGGACCATAAAATTTATAGGCCGAGCACAACAGAAAATCACAACCTAATTTCTGAACATCAATGGAGAAGTGTGGTGCATAATGTACTGCATCCAACACCAGCCACGCATTATGCCTATAAGCAAGTTCACGTGCTTTCTTAATATCGTTTACTGTGCCGATGGAGTTTGCAGCCATTCCTACAGCAACTACGCGTGTATTCTCATTGATCTTCGCTTCGAAGTCATCATAATCCAATACACCACTGGGGCGCAGCACCACTTCATTTACTTTAATTCCAAAATCACGGAGCATCAGCCAAGGCCCACGGTTGCCTTCATGATCAAGTTGTGTAATGAGCACTTCATCACCTGGTTTTAATAGTCGGGCAATGCCTCTTGCTAAAGCAAAGTTTAGCGTAGTCATGTTTTGCCCGATAGAAATCGTGCTAGCGTTTTCTGCTCCGAGTAAGGCCGCCATAGATGAACGCATTGCCGCAACTACTACATCGGTTTCGTGCGTTGTAATAAATTCGCCATGTGTATTGGCATTTGATGTTTTGTAGTAGTCCGAAATGGCATTGATTACGCGATCTGGTACCTGCGTTCCCGCTGGACCATCTATAAATGTCATGGGAATATTATTGGGCTTACGTTGAAGCGAAGGAAATTGTGCACGAATGGATTTCAAGTCTAGCATGATTGAATGATTTGTGAGTCAAGTTAGAAAAATATTCGGTTAATAATTTTGACATAGATCAACCGCTTCTTGGAAGATTCGTTAAACAGGAAATTACACCTAAACAAACAGCCATGAATCTCAAATTCTGGAAACAACCAAAAGAAGTAAAACCAAAGTCTTTTGCCCGCGAATGGTCGGATGCTATTGTTTTTGCGGTGATAGCCGCCACACTTATTCGTTGGACTACAGTAGAAGCGTTTGTGGTTCCCACTTCTTCGATGGAAAATACAGTGCTGGTGGGTGACTACCTCTTTGTAAGCAAATTCCATTATGGCGCACGTGTTACACGAACACCTTTGCAAATCCCTTTGACACATCAGAAAATATGGGGAACAGAAATCCCATCATACTTGCCTTGGATAAAATTACCTTACTATCGCCTGCCAGGCTTCAGTGAAGTAAAGCGCGAGGATATAGTAGTCTTTAATATTCCCCCAAAGGAGTTAAGCGATGGAATAGATTACCAAATTGATTTAAAAACATATTATGTAAAGCGCTGTGTGGGAATTCCTGGAGACAGACTCGAAATAAAAGAAGGACAACTGATTGTGAATGATCAGCCGATTTCAAATCCTGAACACATGAAGTTCAGTTACCTGATATCCACAAAGGATGAGATCAACAAACGAAATCTATTAAAGCTGGGCCTGGATTCAGATGATTATTATTATTTAGGCCGATCAAGGGAAAATGAGGCCATATACAAGATGCTACTAACAAAAGAACAACTTAAGGAGGTGAAGTCTGTTCCTTATATTACTTCAGCGCAAGAAGATTACTCACGCAACGAGGTTCCAGACAATGGCATATTTCCTGTTTCAAAAGCGGGCGAGTGGACTGGAAATAATTATGGGTTGATCGTGATACCAAAATCAGGAATGGAAATAGATGTCAATGATTCTACCATGGCGTACTATGGTGAAATCATTATAAAGTATGAGGGTCATGATCAAGTTAGCCTGGAGGAAGGAAAGTTAATGATTGAAGGCAAAGTTGTTGAGAAATATAATTTCCGACAAGATTACTACTTCATGATGGGAGACAACCGACACAATTCACTCGACTCCCGCTATTGGGGATTTGTGCCGGAAGATCACATTGTAGGGAAACCTTTGTTTATCTGGATGTCCTTGGATAAGGAAGCAGACTTGTTGCATAAAGTACGTTGGAATAGACTCTTTTGCGTATTGAAATAAAACATTTATTCCCTATACGAAGGTTTTATTTAATGTTATTTCTTTTTTAACGATGAACACGTAACTTAACTAATAAGTTCAAGATGGATATACCCGCAGTAGAGCTCACTGAATTTTCACGAAGAGAGTTTGTGAAAACTTCCAGTCTGGGAATGCTTGGTGCTGTCGCCCTTCCAGAAATTCTTTTATCAGGTTGTTCTTCTGCAACATCTGCTAAACCAGCTAAAGTCGGTTTGCAACTTTATACGCTACGAAACCAAATCAAAACTGATATCCGGGGTACTCTGAAAAGGTTATCTAAAATTGGATTCGCTGGTGTTGAAACTGCCTTTTGGCCAGATCGTGTTACTGTAAAAGAGGCTGGCAAATTGTTGAAGGAATTTGAATTGCCGGTTTGTTCCTGTCATTGTGAATTGCCGATTGGGGATCAACAATCAAAGATGTTGGAGATAGCCGAAGCTTTTCGGTGTACTAAAATGATCTGGCATGGATGGCCTGAAGATGAGCGCTACAAAACAATGGACGGAATCAAGCAGCTTGCTGAGGTTTATAACAAGTCCCATGAGTTTGCTGTGTCCAATGGATTGGAATTTGGTATTCACAATCATTGGTGGGAATTCATGAATCGTATTGGCGACCGTTATGCGCATGAGGTGCTGAGAGATTATATAGATGCCAATATCTTTTTTGAAATCGACACGTATTGGGTTAAGGTAGCAGGATTTGACCCAGCAGAGATTGTTCGGGGACTTGGTAAAAGAGCTCCATTCTTACACATCAAAGACGGTCCCGCGCGCTTTACCGAAAATATTACAACTGATCCGGAACCAATGGTGGCAGTTGGCAAGGGAACTCAGAATTTTCCCGAAATTGTAAAAGCTGCCAATGGAAATACTGAATGGATGGTAGTAGAAATGGACCACACGGAAACAGATGTTTTCACAGCTATTCAGGAGAGCTTCGATTACCTCACTAAGAATAATCTGGCCATTGTAAAATAGTATTCATAAAAAAACTCTGTCTGATGGCTCAGAACAGAGTTTAGTATTTTGTAAAAAAAGCTTTTAAGGAATCAACTTTACGTCAACAGCATTGAGCCCTTTGTGGCCCATTTCTACTCTAAAGCTTACTTTGTTATTTTCTTTTATAGAATCTATCAATCCATTCATATGGACGAATATACTTTCTTGTGAATCTGAATCTTTGATAAAACCGTATCCTTTGGAATCATTAAAAAAGGTAACTGTCCCTTTTCTGTTAGGATCGGGTGCTGCTTCAACTCTGTTTCTGGGAACACCAATTACAATATCTTCTTCACGTATGGTTACCCTCTTGCTTGGATCGGGTGGGGTGGATGTAAAGTTTCCATTTTCATCCATATAGGCGATCATATCCTCGAAGTTCTTTGGTCCTTTGGAATTGGCCTTTCTTTCTTCCTTCTTCTGCTCTTTGTCCTTCTTCTTCTTCTGCTTCTTGTTTTCTTTCTCCTTCTTACTCCACGTTTCTTGTGATTTAGCCATAGGTTACTTTTTCGTAATTAAATTAGTGAAGCACAAATCTACAACAAATTTTTCCTTGGTCAGCATGGTATTTCGTGCCTCCTTCTGCGCGTAGTTTTCATGAAATGAAGCCAATATGCGGCTGTGTGAGATAAAACGATGAAAATCGCATGAAAATTTAGGAAACATTAAAACGTGTGGACGATTAATCCACTTCTCAATTTAGGTTCAAACCAAGTGGTTTTTGGAGGCATAATCTCACCGCTATCTGCAATGTCAATCAGCTGCTTCATGGAAACAGGATAGAGCGCAAAGGCAACGGCCATCTCACCGCTATTCACCCTGCGTTCCAATTCTTGTAATCCACGCATACCACCAACAAAATCAATGCGTTTGTCTGTGCGCAGGTCGTGTATGTTGAGAATTGGTTTCAAAACTTTTTCTGAAAGGATTGTGACATCCAGCACTCCTATAGGATCATGATCGTTATACATGCCAGTTTTTGCAAGTAAGCCATACCAGTTTCCATCCAGGAACATACTGAATTCGTGAAGATGAGATGGCCGATAGGCTATCTTTCCTTTTTTATCGATATGAAATGCGTCAGTAAGCGCACTCAAAAGTGATTCTACACTATGACCATTCAGATCTTTCACCACGCGATTGTAATCCATTATAGCTAGTTCATTATCTGGAAAATGAACAGCCAGAAAATAGTTATATGATTCTTGCCCGGTGTGATTTGGATTTTCCTTTTTTAGATCGTTGCCGACTAATGCGGCTGCGGCCGTGCGATGATGTCCATCTGCAACGTAGGTGGCTGGTATTTTTGAAAAGGCTGAGATGATGGACTGAATTTGATCTTGTTTGTTAACTACCCAGAATCGGTGTTGGATAGAGTCTGCTGCTTGAAAAGAGTAAGCCGGTGTATCTTTCTTAATAACTTCGACAATCAGGTCAAGCGTTTTGTTGTTAGGATAAGCGAAGAACACAGGTTCTGCATTCATCATTGAAATGCGCACATGATTCTTGCGATCCAGTTCTTTGTCTGGCCGTGTTAGTTCATGTTTCTTAATATGCCCTTCTAGGTAATCGTCTACAGATGCGCAGGCAACAATCCCGTTTTGCGAACGGCCATCCATTACAAGTTCGTATATATAAAGACATTCTTCTTTGTCTTGAAAGAAGACACCTTCTTTCACCAGTTTTTGAAAATTATTTTTTCCAGCTTCATAAACGGCAGAGCTGTAATGATCCGTTTCAGGTGGGAGTGTGATCTCTGGTTTCACCACGTTCAGAAACGAAAATGGATTTCCTTTAGCTTCCTCAAGCGCTTCTTCAGAATTTAATACATCGTATGGACGAGAGGCTACTGCCTTTGCTTTTTCCGCAACAGGACGGAAGCCTTTAAATGCTCTTATTTTCATAATTTCTTTTGCGATTAGTTGACACGTGACAAATCACTGACAATGATTTTGCTATTAGTCAATTGCCTATTGTTTTTGAGCTGATAGCACACGTGCTAAAACTATACCATCGATCTGCCTTATTTTCGCTATTTGTTCTTCTTTTATGTTGCCATCTATGTCGATAATATTATAGGCAAGGTCATCGCGGTGTTTGTTAAGCATGTCGGCAATGTTGATATTTTGCTCGGCTAACACATTGGTGATTTTGCCTACCATGGCAGGAACATTTTTATTGGCGATGATTATCCTTGCACCACCGTTCCGTGGCACATCGGCAGAAGGAAAGTTCACTGAGTTTTTGATGTTTCCGTCTTCCAGAAAATTTCTCAATTGATCCACCGCCATCATGGCGCAGTTTGTTTCACTTTCTGGAGTGGAAGCGCCAAGATGTGGAACGAGAATGATCTTATCATGTTGAATGAAATCTTCTTCAGGAAAATCTGTAACAAAACAATCTACTTTTCCACTGTTGAGAGCGCTTAGCACATCCGTTTTATTCACAAGCCCTTCACGAGCGAAATTCAGGATTCTGACTCCATCTTTCATCAACGCAAGTTTTGTCTTATCAATAAACCCTTTTGTACTATCCATTAGGGGAACATGTAAAGTGATATAATCTGAATCAGCCAACAGTGCATCAAGGCTTCTGGCTTTCTCAACATTCTTTGATAGTTGCCAGGCTGCATCAATGGAAATGTAAGGGTCATAACCGATCACCCGCATGCCTAAACTTTCTGCAGCATTCGCAACCAACATTCCTATTGCGCCCAATCCGATTACACCAAGAGTCTTACCTAATATCTCCGGGCCAACAAAATTTGATTTTCCCTTTTCTACGAGCGCAGGCACCTCGGCTCCTTTTCCCTTTAAAGACTGTGACCATGCTATTCCCTGATAAATTCTTCTTGAGGATAAGAATAAGCTGGCGAGTACCAATTCCTTAACCGCGTTCGCATTGGCTCCAGGTGTATTGAAAACGACAATGCCCTGATCTGTGCACTTTTGTAAGGGAATGTTATTTACACCAGCCCCTGCTCTTGCAATAGCTTTTACGCTGGGTGGTAAGTGTTGATTGTGCAAAGAGAAACTTCTCAACAACAGCGCATCCGGAGTATTGAATTCAGAGGCAACTTCATAGCTGTCCATCGGAAAACGTTTCAGGCCTTCTGACGCAATCTTATCAAATGTTTGTATTTTGTATTTTGTCATGGTGTTGGAGGAATCGTTAAAGGTTAAGTCAAAACGAGAAACGTAAATCGTTAAAAGCTAATAGCAATTCGATCTGCCGATTGACTATTAACAATTTTCTTTTAACTATTCGCAGCTTCAAATTCTTTCAGGAAAGTGACAAGAGCCTCAACACCTTCCTTCGGCATAGCATTATAGATACTGGCGCGCATACCTCCTACAGACCTATGTCCTTTCAACTGCTTTAACCCTTTTTTACTGGCTTCAGAAATAAATTTGTTGTCTAACTCCTCATTGCCAGTTACAAAAGGAATGTTCATAAGGGATCTTGACTTATGTTCTACAGTACCTTTGAACATGTTAGACTGGTCAAGAAAATCATACAGAATGGCAGCCTTTTGTTTGTTCTCTTTTTCCATTGCCTTTATCCCACCTTTTTCCAATAGCCATTCAAAGACAAGGCCTGCCATATAGATAGCATAACAAGGAGGAGTGTTGTACATAGAACCTTCGTCCGCATGGATCTTGTAGTCCAGCATAGTAGGGGTGATTGGCAAGGCGTGGCCAATCAAATCATCGCGTACAATGACAACAGTAACTCCAGCCGGCCCCATGTTTTTTTGAGCACCAGCATAGATCAGTCCGAATTTTGTAACATCATATTCTTGCGATAAGATATTAGAAGACATATCTGCCACCAAAGGAATTTTTCCAGTATCCGGTAATTCTGAAAAAAGCGTTCCGTAGATCGTGTTATTAGTGGTGATGTGCACGTAATCCGCATCGGAAGAGAACATCGATGAGGAAAGCCGCGGTATGTAATTGAAATTTTTATCCTCCGATGAGGCAACTACTTTAATGGTGCCATAACGTTTGGCTTCTGAAATAGCTTTTTTAGCCCACGCTCCAGTGGAGATATAATCGGCCTTTTTGGCTGCGGAGAATAAATTAAGTGGCACCATGGCAAATTGCATAGATGCGCCACCTTGAAGAAAAAGTACTTTATAGTTTGCGGGTATGTTCATCAACTTACGCAAGTTCTGCTCGGCACCTCCGATGATGGCCTCATACTCTTTCGAACGGTGACTCATTTCCATTACGGACATGCCGGCACCGCGGTAATCGACCAATTCTTCCTGGGCTTTTTTTAATACCTCAAGTGGTAATACCCCAGGACCTGCTGAAAAGTTGATAGCTCTACTCATATTAATTAACGGTTTTAGGAATTTATGGAATCAATGTTTGTGAGGGGGCGAATATGATGGTATTTAGTGAAAGAGCCAAAAGATGAGATTGGATTAACTTTTTAGTTACCTGTATTTTAAGTGGTACTCATCTGAAATTTCATACTTTTTCTGAACAAGTGACTCTAAAATTACCCTACCGTGCGATAGGTAGGTATATAAATTTCAAAAGATGCCTTGTAATTTATCCTACCAATGGATTCATGTTAGTATATTTAACCGCCCATTAATCGACTCTTTCAACATGAAAATTTCTTTACGCATTTTACTTTTTGCTTTTGCATTTACGCTGTTACCTATTACTGGAGTATTTGCAGCAGACTCACCTGCGATTGACACTGGATCTACTGCCTGGATGCTAACTTCTACCGCATTGGTATTGTTAATGGTGCCAGGCCTTGCCATGTTTTATGGAGGATTAGTCCGCACTAAGAATGTGCTAGGTACCATGATGCACAGTTTTGCAGCTATGGGTATTATGACTGTCATGTGGATCGTATGTGGATACAGCATGGCTTTTGGTCCAAGTGTATTGGGTGGGTGGTTTGGTTGGAGTTCAGATTATTTTTTATTGCAAGGCATTGATGAAAAAATAATGGATGCCGGAATTCCTGAATATGTGTTCTCGATGTTCCAGGCAAAGTTTGCCATCATAACACCCGCATTGATTGCCGGAGCTTTTGCGGAAAGGGTTTCCTTTAAAGGTTATTGTTTTTTTATTGCCTTGTGGGGAGTGTTGGTTTACAATCCACTCTGTCATTGGGTATGGGCATCTGATGGATTTTTATTCAACCTTGGTGCAAAGGGAGCAATTGATTTTGCTGGTGGTACTGTGGTTCATATTTCTGCGGGTGTAAGTGGATTGGTGGCGATCCTATTTTTAGGCCCCAGAAAGTCGTTTCCACATTTGCCAATGCGTCCTAATAATTTAGTTATGACAATGATAGGAGCGGGTTTGCTTTGGGTAGGATGGTTTGGATTTAATGCTGGAAGTAGCATTTCAAGTGGACTGAGTACTGCTCAGGCATTGACTGCTACGCAAGCAGCAGCAGCAGCAGGTGCATTGACGTGGGTAATTATTGAAGGCTTTCATCAGGGAAAGGCAACAGCCATTGGGTTTGTAAGCGGAGTACTGGCAGGTTTGGTAGCCATTACGCCCGCGGCAGGCGTTGTTCAACCTAGCGGGGCGTTGATATTGGGTGCGCTTGCAACTGTCATTTGTTATTTGGCCATCATGTTGAAAAACAAATTGGGATACGATGACACATTAGATGCATTTGGAATTCACGGTGCCGGTGGAATAGTTGGCGCGATATTTTTAACTTTTTTTATCCGCGAAAGCTGGATGGCGGATGCGGCTTCTATTGCAGGTGGTTGGACGACTCTTCAACAATTGGGAGTTCAAGCAATGGCTGTAGGTATAGCAATTGCATACTCAGCCGTAGGTACATTCATCATATTGTTTGTGTTGAATAAGTTTATGAAAATTCGATCTAGTGAGGAAAGCGAAATGAGGGGACTGGATAATTCCTATCATGGAGAAAGAGGTTACGGCATGATCAATCCAAATTAAATCTGACTATGAAACTCATTATTGCAATCATAAGAGAAAATCAACTTGACCAGGTACGTGAATCATTAATTGATGCAGGTATCTCTCGAATCACGGTCAGTCATGTGTCAGGGCATGGAAGGGCTGCCTCTACAGAAGAAATATACAGAGGGCAAAAAGTAGTGCCGAATTTAGTTCCCAACATACGCATTGAGATAGCTGTCAATGACGAGTTTGTTAGTGTTACTTGTAAGGCCATTCTTCAAGCTACTAAAGCAAATGATGGGGGCCTTGTTGGAAGCGGGAAGATTTTTATTTCTCCGTTGGAAGAGGTTATACGCTTGCGAACTGGAGAAACAGGTTCTGAAGCGATATAACTAATTTCAGTTTTCTTTACATTCTGATCCAATAGAAACTGATAATTCTGGTAATGGCAACAATATGAATGCAAAGCCACACAAGTTGGAATCCCAAATTAATTCTGTCATCTAGGAGTTGGCGCGCATGGCCTGTTCGTTTTTCAATTAACTGATTTCGGATAGCAGCTGTTATTTTGAAATCTGCTGTAAACTCGGTGATGTTGAGTTGGTCTCTTCCAAATTTTTGATACACTTTAAAATCTGTAAGTACTTGATCCTGTTTAGGAAGTGTTTTTTCGTATTCGATTATTTGAAGGTGGAAATAGTCAACATCTTCAGCTCTTGCCTTTATCAATTTATTCATGGCAACAAGAAGATACCATGCGTGGGCGCAAATAGCCACTAAAAGACAATACGATAACCAAATTTGAAGCGGATTATCAAAGAATAGAACCGCAATTGACAGACAAGTTCCTATTGCAATAAAAATAGATTGAAAAGAAAAATGAAATGATCTATACGATTGCAGAAGCTTGTCTTGATAGAGTGCCGCTTGCCAGAGGCTTGAAATTTTGTCCACGATATTACAATTGGTGGTTAAGTATCAATATAACTTCAGCCGATTGATTCATATAAACGATAGCACGAAATATGAATTATTGAATATAAGATTTATCACACTGAAACAAAAAGGGAAAACCGCAGTTTTCCCTTTTTGTTTGTGTCGTATTTCACTCATCCCACTTCCATTCACCAGCAATCATCAAAGGCTCTTTCAGATTGTTGTCAATCATAAATTGCTTGGTGGTTTCGCTATCCATTTTTTCAGCGGGGAGTTTTTCGGCATCAGCCACAGCGAATAAGATCATAGTGCCGAAGCGTGCCGTGTTGACCATGTGTTGTTCATTTACCAAATTGAAATCGTCACAATCCGAATGATAGCATTTGTAAATAGAGCGATCAAGGTTGCTGACGACACCAAGGATAGGAACACCTTCTAACATGAAAGGTTGATGATCGCTGTGAAGGCCAGAGCGATTGTCGATCTTGTTTTTATAAACAGTATCGATTTTATTGATCTCTGCACCTACGGTTTTGAAGAATGTAGTGTCGTTTAATTTTCCGCCAGCATTGATGCCGATTGGGTTGCCACTCATGTCCAGATTCATCATATATTTAACTGAATTGATAGAGCCATCTTTTACCGCTTGTTCAGTCATGTACGTAGAACCTAATAATCCTTCTTCTTCTCCCATGAACATGATAAACTGCACCGTGCGCTTGGGTTGAAGATTGTTCGCTTTAAAGGCGCGGGCAATATCTAAAACGGAGAAGGAACCGATACCATTGTCAATTGCACCCGTTGCTAAATCCCATGAATCTAAATGACCTCCAATAAGAATTTTTTCATCAGGAAACTGTGATCCTTTAAGTGTGGCCACTACATTTCTTGCTTTGATGGGTTCACTATGGTTAGTCATGGTGATGTGTGCCTGAATTTTCTTCGTCTTCATTTTTTCTTTCAGTGCCATACCGTTTTCCTTTCCAATGCAAACGGCCGGGATGGCGATCAACTCACCTGTAACGGAAGCTGTGCCTGTCAATAACACGCCACTATCTACCTGATTGAGGATAATCAAACCCTTCGCTCCGTATTTTATAGCAATGGCAGCCTTTTCACTGCGATGCAGATTGCGCAAACCTTCTTCGCTTCCGGGCAGAATGCCAATGTAGATAAGAGCAATTTTATCTTTCACTGCTGTTGCCTTTGCTTCGTAATCTTTTTCAAGACCGTTGCCCATATCCACCACCTCACCGGAAACATCAGATGTGACGGGAGAGTGCGCAAGTGTTACGGCAGGTACAAGTGCTCCATCAATTTCTACTTGTAGTTCTCCTCGCGACCACGAGGTGACTACAAATTCCTGATAGGCCACATCTTCAAAACCATACTCTTTGAATTTGTTGAAGGTATATTCCTCTGCCTTGTGTCCGTTTTCAGATCCCGTAAGGCGGTGGCCAATGGTGGAGGTAGCCTCGCCCAACGTTGCATACGCCTTAGAATTTTGAAGCACCTCGTTGTTAATACGTGTAAAAATCTCCTGGCGTGTTTCAGGCTGCTTGCATGCTACCATAAAACTGGTTGCTAATATGGTGATGATAAGGTTTAGATATAATTTTCTCATGTTTTTTGGAAAAAGTAGACTCAAAGGTATTCACAATTTGATTGGTGAAGGCATCAAATTTATATGAATGGCTAAGATTATTATCTGAAAATAAGAGGAGCAACTCTTAACTATTCTGCCAAGCAGGGAGTTGACAGCATGCCGGATTTAAATTGCTTATCTGATCAAATGCACCCAGCCCTTAATTTCTTTCACCTGAAGAGTTGGATCCATGACATCAAAAGTCACTTCAGCTGAATAATAGTAGACACCTGCCTCAAGTTCGTTGCCAGGCATGTCTTTACCATTCCAGTCAACGGCAATAGGTTCATTGTCATTGGATGTATACCGATACACTTCTTTGCCCCAGCGGTTATAAATTCTTAAATCAATGTGCAGAACAAAGCGAGGACAACGAATAGGCCCATCACTTGTTATCTCGCCACTTAACAAATGATCGAAGTTAGCATGGAACGAATCGTTAAAACCATCTTCATTAGGCGTGAAGACGTTGGGAAGCTCATAATAAGGACAGTTGTCGTTGCAGACCGAATCGCTCAGCGGCCCTTCAATTCCCTTGTAATCAACAGCCGAAACTTTATAACAGCGAGCGAAAGAGGGTAATCCTCTGTCTATGTATTGGGTGTCTTTAACGGCAGCTGCCAGTAGTGTATACTCCCCGCCTGCCATGGTGGAAAAGTAAACATTGTAGGTAGCGATGTCCCTTCTGCAACCTGGCAGATCTTTAAGACCCCATGAAATGGTGTTACTGAATTCTTTCTGATCGCAATTGTCGCGGTTCCAATATTCTTCGCAGGTAATACTGTTGATGTTAAGTGCCTGCTCGCACGGGATCAATTTGTTAGTAGGATAAGTTGTGATTACCTGAGAATAGTTCTCTTGCAAAGTAATTTTTGTGTTACCATACGTGCCTCTTGTTAAAATGCGATATGAATATCGTTTATCATCCCGAATGGTTTCGTTCTTATATTGCCCCTTATCTACATAGGTGAAACCAGTTATCGAAACATTAACACTGTCTATAAGTGTCATTTTAGCGGGGTCAACATTTTCAACTCCACGATAGATAAGATGATAGGGACGATGTTGTGTAACATTTGACCAGGGTACGCTATCACGCCAGTTCAATTCAATTAACTTTACTCCGGGCACAACGGATAGCCGTTCTGATGAAGCGATGGCAGATGTATCAACAGGTATCATGCTTATTGCATTCTGAGGCTTTGAATATAGCACAACACGATAGTTGAATGCTTTCGCTTCGCTGTTAATTCCGGTATCCACAAAACTGGTATCCTGAACGCGTCCTGCTTTGATCAGACTAGTATCGCCTATAAAACCTTGAGCGCGGTACACTTCATATTCATAAGGTTTTGGAAATTGAGTAGCATTTATGTTAAAAGGCGATCGCCAGCTCACTCTTATTTTTCCTTCTTCTGCTGACGTATTTTCTACGCTTACATGTGTGATCACTGGTGCATCAGCCTTAATCGGTCCAATACACTTTTCGATAGATACTTTGCTTGGTGTGCTGGCAGGTGAATTGAAATAGGCCATAATGCGATAACAGTATTTTGCTCCCACCACCAAACCTCGCCCTTGATTGGTATCCGTGTAAGAAGTCACCCCGGTAGGAACTTCGGCAATTAATGAATACCCGAAGAACTTGGGCAATCCTGTTTCACATGCGCTGCTGGAATAACTATAAGAGTCAACTCTTCTCCAGATCTGAATTTTATTGGCATTAGCGCAAGCGTAACTGCTCCATTCCAATTCGGTAGAGCGCTTCACTAAATCCAATTCAACCTTTTGCCACACTGGTGCAGGTGCTACTACTTTTATATTCCATACTTTGAAGTTCACCAACTTGGGGCCGTCAGGCGGATCGTCCGTAATTTTAAACACAACCTGGTAGGGCTGTTGTCGAACATGCGTGCAGTTTGTGCTCCATTTAAACTGAAGTTTGATATCAGGATTAGGTGTTAGGAAAGAAGGTGGTTTGGGTGAATAGGTAGCTTTAATTTTATCATCCTTGAAATCTAAGATCTCTGAATAGACTTCAATCTTTATGGGATGATTCTCAGCATCCGTTCCAAAAATAATGTCTTCAATGATTGCCCCTGCTTCAACACATATATCAACTGGCACTTTCATTTCGGGACGAATATTCTTGCATTCTTCTACCACGATCTGCATATCGCGTGTAGTGGTGCTTAGTTTTTGGTATACACCAGAGAGTGAGTCTTTACGCCATTCAATAATATTGAATGCAATATTGTATTCACCTTGTAAGCCAGGCGCGTTCCAGGTGAGCAACCCGTTTATAGAGTTTATCAAAAAAATGGGTGGACCGGTTTTGTCTTCATTTCCCTGATTGATGTTGGTGTAGAATTTTGAACTGATAGGACTCGTGTATTCAGCAAAAGTAGTTGGGCTGCTTTTTGGAATCGTGAGCTCATACGACAAACTATCGCCATCTACATCGTAAGCGCCCGGAGTGTGAAAAAATGTGACGCCAAAGCAAGCACGGTCTAAGGGAGGAACAGTCAATTCGGGGTAATGATTGCAGTCATTATTTTGGTCGATGGTATGGGTGACAAATGTGGTGTAGGCAACATCATGAGAATTGGCAATGTTTAGAATTCCCCTGCTTCTGTCTCGCTCCACATAGGCTACTGAGTAAGTACCAAAGGTTGAATAGGTATGGGTAGTACTATATGTAGCAACGGCAATATTTAGACCTAGATCTGGTCTTACGGTTGCCGTTGTAACCGGTATTCTCTCGGAGGTGCCATCTCCAAAAAACACCTGGCTATTCGTACCAAACCTGGTGTTCGATTGGGTGTTGAGGTAGGCAATAATTGTAATGCTGAAGGTGAGTGGATTGTCGCAAGTCGACTCTATTTTAATGTCGGCAGCCCTCACATGGGTTGCATAAGAATATTTTGGAATGAAAAGGCTTCCTGTGACGATAAGAATGCACAATGCCCGGGTCATCAACGTTCTCATAATTTTCATTCCAAAGGCACAAATTACAAGTAATGTATTTCAAATTAGCACAATTGAGACAAACCACGTTTTTTTGTAGCTGAATTAACTTTCCAGTTTGCAAATTTATCAATCTCTTTGACGTTAATTGATGATAAAATAAGAGTCAATGTCGTTTACTTAGGCCTTTTCTTTTCATGACCTCACCGTGCCACTCCAGAAGAGAGGAGCCAACGGAGGCTTAAGTGAACGACATTGAAGCATGAGTTATAACCAATTAAACATTTAGATGACACTTTTAAAACGATTTGCATTTCTTCTGGTTATTCTCATTTCGTGTGAAGGCGACATAACACCACAGCCGGACGAAAATGAATTTGCGATACCAGATTGGACAGATGCGTCTCATGGTAATGATGCACCTCCTAACTATGATATTGTATTTCCGCAGACGAAATTAAACACGCTGGAAATAACAATGACTGCTTCGGATTGGACAGGCATCCAAGCCAATATGCTTTCGCTTTACAGTTTTGCTTTTGGAGCGGGAGGCAGCAATCAACCTGGAGGTGTTCCCGTTTCTGGCGAAGAACCAGATTATGTGAAAGTCTCTATGAAGTTTGATGCTAAGGAATGGTACAAGGTTGGGTTTAGATTAAAAGGTAATTCCACTCTTAAGAACAGTTGGCGATCAGGAATTTATAAGCTTCCCTTCCGCCTGCAATTCGATGAGTTTGAAGATGAGTTTCCGCAAATTAAGAATCAACGATTTTTTGGATTTAAAGAATTATCAATGTCGCCTGGAGCCAACGACAATTCATTGATCCGTGAAAAAATTGGATCTGACATTTTTCGGATGGCAGGGATACCCTGTTCCCAAACCGCATTTTACAAAGTCTATATTAATTTTGGTGAAGGACTAAAATATTGCGGAGTGTATACCATGGTGGAGGTAGTGGACGACACCATGATTGAGAAGCAATTCGGGGAAGACAAGGGTAATATCTATAAACCAGAGTCCACCTTTCAAAATTTTGTAGCGAGTCAATTCGAAAAGAAAAACAATGAAGTAGAAAATGACTTTAGTGATGTGCAAACAACCGTTGCTGCACTTAACAGTCCATTGCGAACATCAAATCCTGAGCAGTGGAGAGCCAATTTGGAAATGAATTTTAATGTAGATCATTTTATTAAATGGCTGGCCGTAAATACTGCTATGCTTAACTGGGATACATATGGAAGAATGGCGCACAACTATTATTTGTATAACAGCCCTGGAAAAGGACTTATCTGGTTACCCTGGGACAATAATGAAGCTTTAATGAACCGAGGAAATGCTGCAGTCTCTATTTCGCATGACGGAGTAGGAAATAATTGGCCGTTGATCCGATATGTGATCGATGATCCTGTTTATAAAGCGAGATATAAACAGCACATGCGAGTATTTAAAGAGGAAGTATTCATACCTGCGGAAATGAATAAACTTTTTGAAAAGTATCAAACCCTTTTATCACCGTATGTTCTTGGGCCGGAAGCAGTTGAACAAGGCAAATACACGTACTTAACTAGCTCAGCGGTTTTCACCACCGCACTTGCGGGCTTGAAACAGCATGTGGTCACTCAAAACATGGCTGTTTCTGACTATCTTAAATGATAGGATCGATGGCTTTGGTCGCACTAATTAAAAATTAACAAGTATCTTACTCTTTCAAAATAGTTGTAGCACATCTCTAAAAGACGTTCACACAATATGTTCGAATTATTTTCTGACGGCCCTGCTTATGAATATCCGCAGCTTATCAATGTTACCTATTCATTCCTGTGGGCATTTCTGCTCTCCTCTATTATTGCGATCACGCATAAGCTTACCTTCACTGGGGATTACTATCCAAAAAACTTTTTTCAGTCACTGATATTGGGTGCACTTGTAACGGCATTAGTGATGATGGCCATTGGCGATAGTCTTGCAAGGGGTCTTGGTGTTTTCGGTGCTATGGCCATTATCCGGTTTCGTACCCGAATTGATGACCCTCGTGATGTGCTTTTTCTTTTTGCCGCACTAAGTACTGGTCTTGCTATTGGTGTGTTTGGGTATACTATTTCCTTTACGGGAACAATGCTTTTTTCTGCTGCGGCATTTTTGCTGCACTATTCTCCCTTTCGCAGTGTGGTACACCAGCAGCGTTTATTTTTTACACTGGCTTCTACCAAGCAATTGGATACCGCCTTGCCCCTCATAAAAAAGTATTGCCCCGGCTACAGACAACTCAGTATGCAAACCAATAAAGATCATACCATTCGATATCAGTTTGGGGTTGCCATGAAGAAAGGAGTGAATAGTTCAGAATTGCTGGAGGCACTGAAAATCGTGGAAGGTATAGAGCAAATCAGGCTCTCCATAAATGAGGTTGTTACCAATTAAAATATAGCAATGCGGATAAACTGGTTTTATATTTTGATTGGGGTGTTGCTGGTAGCCATGCTTTGGATGAGCCAACGTTTTTTCTCGGGCTCGGCAAATTCTTCTGTAGGAATAACTTATTCTAAAGAATATAAGATTAATGTGGAAAAGCCTTCGCAGGTAAAGCGCGTAGCTGTTGTGCCTGGTCAATTGGTAAAAGCAGGTGATTTATTGATCGAACTGATCAGCCCCACACTGGATGTAGATATAGACAAATTGGGCAACCGCATCATTACACTTAAGTCAGAACGAGAGGAAAAAGCAAAACTGGCTAAGTCGGAAGTTGCCTATGTGCAAGCTGAACTTGGCTTGAAGATAGAAGAGATCGCTACAGAGATAATTCAAAAGGAAAATGAACTGGCACTAAATAAAAACCTGACAAAGGAATTCATTACCAATATAAAAGAAGGTATGCCGAGCCCAATGGAGCAGACAATCACGTCATTGATACAGCAACGCAAACAGCAAGAGGAGGCAATGAACATTCGTGTAAAGGATATTTTTTTAAAAAGGGAAACGGAGCAGTTGGTTCTGATGCATCAGATTGAGTTACTGGAGCGTGAGCTTGATTTATTAAGCCTGGAGCGGAAGAGCCTTATTAAATATGCAGTGAATCAAGGAGTGGTAGAAAACATTTACGTAAAGGAAGCAGAGCAGGTAGAAGCCTATGCCCAATTGCTATCTGTAAGACCAGTACATCCAACATCGGTGGTTGCTTATTTGGTGGGTAAAAAAAGTCAACTTACCATAGGAGCCAATTTAGAGGTGCGCTCGTATGAAGATAAACAGGTGAAAGTGTCAGGCAAAGTGATTGGATATGGATCTATTGTGCCTTTACCCGAGATCTTGCAGAAGTCCACAGCAGTGAAGGTCTTCGGGCGCGAGGTTTTTATTGAGATAGCCGCAGAAAACTTTTTTGCTTCGGGTGAGCGCGTGTTAATCCGATGATCATGGGACGGGTGCTTTTGATTTTAGCAGGATTCTTTTTTCATAACCAGTTGATTGGGCAGGTGCCTATTTCTGAATTTATCAGGTCGTCTACATGGGCTCCGCAGGTAAAAACATTTGCCGATCAACTTACCTTTCTGCAAGACAAGCCTTATCGGTTGTCGCCCTTGCAAAAACTGGAGTTCAGAACACAAAACCGTGAATTGATTCCTTCGCAGCAGGAGTATGGCCTTCGTTTCATACCTGCCAATCCATGGGAGGTGCGTAACAACAATCGTTACTTTCAACACTATCAAAGTGCACTGTCGTTGGAAAAAAACATAGTGCTAAAACAAGTGTTGCGGGAGCGTTATCAACTGATTATTTCCTATGTGTTCTATGCCGATTTAAAATCGTTGGCAGAGGCAACCAAAAAGTTGATGGGGGATCACTTGTCCATCATCGAGAAGCAAGCCACTAGTTCGCTGTTTGATGCCGAAGAATATGTGAAGCTAAAAGTAGAATGGCTAAACAAATCTGTTTCCGTAGAAGAAATTGATTTTGACTTATTTAACCAACGGTCTCAAATTAACCTGGCTTATCCAGAAGCCTTTCAAAAAGAAATTGATTGGAACAGCTCGAATTTGATTAGCGTGGATCGAATAAAAGAAGTGGTGGATAGCCTGCATACCATAAGTGTTACTTCATCCCAGGTTACCTACCAACAGCAGAAAGTAGAACTTGCCCAAAGCGAATACAATTTGGAGAAGGCGAATGTGAACGTGGGGTTTCTTCAAACCGAGTATGACCAAAGACGAGTAGCGCAAGACCGCACTCCGATAAACATTTCCTTAGGCATCACCATTCCTATTACCAACCCCAACAAAGGCGACATGACGAAAAGCAAACTCGATCAGATCGAAGCGGAGAATGATCTAAAAAGCGTTCAGCAAGAAGTGCAGGTGACTAAAGAAATGGCGAAGAGTCAATTGGAATCTCTTATCAATCGGCATAATGACCTTCAACAGAAAGTAATGGAATTGGAAAACAGTGGCTTAGCGACTAACCTCAGTCAATTGAAGAATGGTGATCCCTTGGTGATTATTCAATTTGAGGAAAGCCTGAACAAGTTGAAAGTATTGCAGACCAAAATAAGACGCAACATTTTACTGAGTTACGTGGAGTACTTGTCAGCGAATGATCATTTGCAGCAACAGCCGTTGCTCAACTTACTTGCCGATAAATTAGGAATGATTCGATGAGAAGTTCATTCACCACCCAAAAGATTTTTACATCCGCATCACAGCTGCCATCGTTTCAATGCCTTCCCATAAATATTGGAGAATGACGTTCTCGTTTTCAGCGTGCTGGTTGTTGTCGTAGTTTACAATAGGAATCGTAATCGGTTTTGTTTGTAAAAGTTGCTCATATAAATAAAGTGGAAGACTCCCGCCCAAAGACGGAACACGTATCGCATCATAATCAATAGTGGTTTCCACAGCCTTGATTGCTTTTTGCGCCAGCGGCAAGTCCATCGGTGTGCGCTGGGCGTTATAACCCGAACCACGCTTTACTACTTTTGCCAACAAGGGATATTGCATTCGTTCTTCATCGGTTGGTTCATGATCAATTACCATGTAGCCTTCGCTGCGAATGTGATCCACCACTTTCTTTACCTGGCGATCAATATCATTGCCCAGCACCAGACGCAAATCCAATACAGCCACTGCCTCTGTTGGAATAACGTTGGCTGCCATGTTCCCCACATTGGCGCTTTGAATGCCATTGATGTTTAGTGTGGGTATCGTCAGTAATTCCGTCATAGATTTTCCACCGCCATCTGGTTGGGCTACCATCAAATCTTTCTTCAACATCTCATCAACAGAAGGAATAGCACTCAATGCTTTTTTCTCGGTCTCGGTAAGAGGGGTAACATCATCATAAAAACCCTTAATGGTGACAGTGCCACTTTTATCTTTCATGGTGGCCAATAGTTGCACCAGCCGCATAGCAGGGTTAGGTGCCCAGTTGCCATAGTTGCCACTGTGCAGCGGGCGCTTAGCACCAAACACCTTCAGGTCTACGTTAGCGTCTCCGCGCACACCAAACACGACTTGTTTCTTTCCGGATATGTGGCGAGGGCCATCACAAATGATCCATTGATCGGCTTTTAATAAGTTTTTATACTTTTTAAATATCTCAGCGAGATTGATCGATCCAGCTTCTTCTTCTCCTTCAAAAAAGAATTTAATATTTACTGTGGGCTTTAACCCACTTGCCATGATGGCCTCATATGCGGCCATGATCGCAAACACACCGGCTTTATCATCCGAAGAGCCACGTGCATATAAACGCCACTGCGGATTGATCACTTCCTTTTCAGTGGGGAATGAAACAATTTTTCCTCCTTTATCTAACCGATCAGATAGTAATACAGGTGTGAAAGGGGATAGGTCTTGCCCCCATTGTTTGGGGTTAACGGGCTGTCCGTCATAGTGCGCATAAAAAGCAACAGTAGTGGTGGCACCAGGTGTTATCACTTCACCATAAACAATAGGTGCCGAACCGACTTTGCCCGATTGCAGCAATTGACTTTTCACTCCGGCTTTGGTGAGAAAATCTTTAATCCAATTGGCATTGCGCTGTATGTTGACGGAATCGCCCAGTACGTTGGGAATAGCCAGCAGTTCCGAGTATTGTTGCAACCAGCGGTGTTGATTCTTCTGATCAAACACATATTGCTTGACCTTTGAGGGTTGAGCAGAAGAAACAAACGAAGCAATGATCAGGAGTAAAGAAAGGGTATACTTCATAAGGATGATTTAATGCAGAGCTGATTTCAAATATATAGAATGTCTGATAAAGTGTTGGCGCTGGCGAGAAACTCCACAAAAAATATATCTACACTTTTGAAGGATTTCGAAAGGTTTTAGGGATGTTTTTATTCAAATTTGATAATAGGATCTTCCTATATACAAGCGTTAGCGGTCATTGTAAAACAGCACCTTTAAAAAAATGAACGAACTAAAATTAAAAAAAGCGTTTGACAAATATTTTGATGCACCCATTGCGGTATGGAAGTCTTTTGTTGATCTCTGCGATGAGGTGCATTTCAAAAAAAAGGAAGTCATTAAAGAAGCAGGTCGCACAGAAAAAAACGCCTATTTTATCTTAGGAGGCGCTTGTGGAGTATTTCTATGGAAAGAAAATAATTTTGTTTGCTTAGACGTTGTGTTAGAAAACAACTTTTTTGCAGACCATATGTCTTTAATAACTGAAAAACCTTCTCCACTAAGAACTATTGCTCTTGAAAAAACAACAGCATTAAAAATTAGTGCAAACAACATTGCTAAACTTAAAAAAAGCCCATTCGGAAACATTTTATTTTTATTGGGTGCTGAAAATTCCTTTGTTGAAAAACAACAGCAGCAAATCGACCTTTTAACAAAAACTGCAGAAAAACGATATACCGAATTATTGCAAAAAAATCCTGAAATAATTCAAAGAATAGCACAAAAGCATATTGCATCCTATTTAGGTATAACTACTCAAAGTCTTAGTCGGATAAGAAATTCTAAGTGAGAATTCGTTTTTTACCATAGGGTAACTTTTTGCCAAAACCCTTACTCTACCTTTGCATTATCATTTAAAAACAAAATTAAAAACGATGAAAGCAATTGTAGTAGTATTGTTTAGTTTGGTAATCAGTTTAACAGCAAATGCACAAAATGAAATAACAAGAAAAGGATTGGCATTTGGATTTTCTTCTGGAATAGCAAATTCAAACGTTAAATTCCCAAGTAAAAGTCAAAACAACACAAACCTCGCACTAAATTGGAAAGTAGGTTATATGCTAAATCCAAGATTCGCTTTGTTGCTAAATGGTGCAGTTTCAATTTATGAATATGGCTTGTCAGACCGAAAAAGATTAAGGGATTTTGGAGGTGTATTTGCTTCAGCTCAATATTTTATTTCTAATAATTTTTGGATACTAGGTGGAGTTGGTGTTGGTACAGATGCTCCTGTATTTTATGACCTGAAACCCGAAAATGAAATCGAAACTAAATATTATTCCGGGATTGGTGCAGTTTCAAGTGTAGGCTATGAATTTTTTCGAAAAAAGAATTTCGCCTTAGATCTACAAGCACGAGTAAATTATAGCAGTGTCAAATTACCAATTGGTACGACCAATGGATTGACAACTGCATTGCTTATAGGAATTAACTTTTATTAAAAATCGTATGAATTTCATCTTAAACAATGCAATAAAGATATTTATAGCATTACTGATTGCAGTAATCCTATTTCATCTTTGTATTATCACCAAAATTGTCCCTTATGATATAACTTGGGGAGGAAGGCTTACAAACGATACAGAAATGTACGTTTTTGAAGCTATTTCAATTCTTATCAATGTGTTTTTATCTTGGGTGTTGTTAATGAAAGGCAACCTCCTTAAATACAAATTTTCAAGTAAAGTAGTAAATATAATATTGTGGATTTTCTTTGCCATTTTTATTTTGAATACAATCGGAAATGTTTTC
>JANOQK010000472.1:0-4600 GCA_031414855.1 Bacteroidia bacterium
TGCAAAAGCATTTTTTGAGCAGATGAATTTTGACTCGATTACTGTCGCTCCTTATATGGGTGAAGATTCGGTGAAGCCATTTCTTGAGTTTAAGAATAAGTGGGTAATTCTTCTGGCTCATACATCTAATTCAGGGAGTTCGGATTTTCAATTGCTGGAATCAAAAACGACTGGTAGGAAATTATATGAAGAAGTGATTTTAAAATCTCAGCAGTGGGCCAGTCCAGATCAGCTCATGTATGTTGTAGGGGCAACTCGTGCCGATAAAATAGGAGAGATCAGAAAGCTGGCACCTGATTATTTTTTTTTGGTACCGGGTGTAGGTGCTCAGGGTGGTGATCTCGAAGCTGTTTCAAAAGCGGGACTGAATAAAGAATGTGGTTTGCTAGTAAATTCAGCCCGCGCAATAATCTACGCCTCATCAGGTGAAGATTTTGCTCAGGCCGCAAAACTTGAGGCGAAAAAGACAAGCGAAGAAATGAAAAGATATTTAAACTCATCTAACATCTAACCTCCAGATTCCAGCTTCTAACTTCTTGCTCCATGCACGAATCCTTTCTATACTATGTCTGGCAATTTCAATACTTTAACAAGAAGGATTTAAAAACCACGGCTGGTGAGAAGATTGAGATTTTTAAACCAGGCATCCTCAATACTGATTCTGGTCCGGATTTCTCAAATGCAAAAATAAAGATCGGTGAATTGGAGTGGGCTGGCACGGTTGAAATCCACACAAAGGCTTCTGCCTGGGAGGATCATCATCATGATAGTGATAAAGCTTACGACAATGTGGTGCTGCATGTGGTTTGGCAAAATGATAAACCCGTTTTTCGTGCAGACAAAACGGTGATGCCAACACTGGAACTTCAGTCGTTGGTGGATGAATCATTAACACTGGATTACAAAAAACTCGTTAATAATCCAGCCTCAATACCTTGCGATACTACTTTTCCTGCTGTAAATGATTTAGTCAAACTATCTATGCTTGACAAAGCATTAATGCAGCGACTTGAAAATAAAGCCACTCAAGTGATTCAATTGCTTCTCCATAATCAAAATGATTGGGAAGAGATCACCTATCAATTACTTGCTCGCAATTTTGGTTTCAAAGTTAACTATGATCCGTTCTTCCAACTATCGCAGGCGGTTCCATACAAAATTCTGTTGAAGCATGGAGATAATCTTTCTCAAATGGAATCTTTACTATTTGGACAAGCTGGCTTTTTGGATCACGCTCTGAGTGAGGAGTATATGAAGCTCTTGCAACGAGAGCATTCGTTGCTAGCTAAAAAATATGGCATTGAAAATCTTCAACTCAATAAATCCCTGTGGAAGTATTTGAGGTTGCGACCTGCCAATTTCCCTACACTTCGCATTGCTCAATTTAGCGCCTTGTTTTATGAACGAAGAAATTTGTTTTCGCAAATTATTGAATCAGAGACTCTTCAGGATTTAAAAAGACTGTTTTTTGTAACGCCTTCTGAATACTGGCATAGTCACTATCGGTTTGGTCATAAAACGGTTCGGTCATTAGCAGGATTAGGAGAATCAAGTATTGATAATGTAATCATTAACACGATTGTTCCATTGCTGGTAGCATATGGAAAAAATAAGGATGATCAGATATTTGTTGATCGGGCAGTTGAGTTCTTGCAGCAATTGCAGCCAGAGAGCAATAAGATTACAAAGGCATGGATGGAGTTGGGGCTCACTGCCAAGTCTGCTTTTGATTCACAGGGTTTGATCGAATTGAATAATAATTTTTGTCTGAAAAGAAAATGTTTATCGTGTACCATTGGTTCCTCCATTCTTAAGCCAGTGGTATGATACCTGTCCTTTTGTTTGGGATTCATCTCTCTGTTATTTTTTTGCTTTCCCTCTCGATATGGAGAAAACAAACTCCAGAAGTAAGACCTTTTTTCTGGCCTGCCTTGATAATGAAGTTGGCAGGCGGAATTGGGTTGGGCTTACTTTACAAGTATCACTATACCGTTGGAGATACATTCAGGTTTTTTGAAGATGCGACCACCTTGTCAAAAATATTTTGGAAAGACCCCCTCAGCTACGTTAACTTTTTAGTGTCAAGCGATGAGTCAGAAGCTATTTTGAATTTGCTTGGTAACAAGCAACCGCGTTCGTTGTTTCTTGTAAAAATAGTAAGCGCTGTAAATATTGTTACATGGAATAATTACTGGCTCACCAGTGTATACTTCTCGCTTGTGTCATTTGGGTCAGCATTCTATCTCTTCAAAAGGATGACCACTATTTTTTCTGGAAGTAAGCTAGCTGCAGCTATAGCTTTTTTATTTTTTCCATCCATTGTATTTTGGAGTTCGGGCATAATAAAGGAGAGTTTGGCCTTGGCAGGCTTGTTCATGCTTTCAGGAATTTATATCTCGTTACTCACTAATGCAAAGCCATTGTGGTGGGAGTGGTTGCTGGCCTTTCTGTCCGTTTTCCTGGTCTGGAATCTTAAGTATTATTGGATAGCAGTTTTTATTCCGATAGTTGCTACCACATTTCTGGTGCACACAATAACAAAGAAAACACAGTTGAAAGTTAACCTTAAGATACTGATTTGGATGGCTTCATTTCTAATTATATGTTTTGGAGTTACGCTTGTTCATCCTAATTTTTATTTGGAGAGTTTTCTGAATGTTTTAGTAGAAAACTATAACGACTTTGTTCGAATATCTCCCGCTGAAAATGTTGTTCATTATCAATTAGAGCCCACCTGGTGGAGTGTTCTACTTAATTCGCCTTATGCATTGCTAACGGGATTTTTTCGGCCGTTTATTTGGGAGGCAAGAAATGTATTGCAAGTGCTGGTGGCTATTGAAAATTTATTCATACTGATTCTTGCCCTAACTTCTCTTACTAATTTGCTGGAAATTGGTAAATCTAAGTATCGGGTTCTTATCTTTTCAACGTCAGTTTATATTGTAATGCTCTGTTTGTTTCTGGCATTGTCAACTCCCAATCTTGGTACTTTAGCAAGATATAAGATCGGCTTTCAGCCTTTTTTAATTTTTATGTTGCTTGTGGATAATATAATGCTCAACTGGCTTAAGGTTAGACTCATCAAGGTTTTTCCCTGGGCGGTTTAAATAGCTCCTAGAGATAGGTTGCCTACTTTTAATTAGAAACTCTAGCTACCTTTACAACTCACGTTTATACTATGGAAAATCCGGTTATTATTTTTGGGGCAAATTATTTGGGCAGAGCAGCAAAGGAGATTTTTGAAAGCAATGGTGTTGTTGTTTATGGATTTCTAGACGATGACAAAAAACTTCACAAAACTGAGCTAGATGAAGTAGTTGTTCTAGGAGACATGGATGACGATGGTTTTTTGAAATTGATCGGAAAAAAATGTGAAGCCTTTGTAGCAGTAGATGATAATAAGCTTAGAAAGAATGTCGTATCGATGCTTCAGGAGGTGAGGCATGTACAACCGGTTAACGCTATTCATACCAATGCAAGGGTTTCAAAAAAAGCAGAACTCGGCCATGGAAATTTTATTGATAGCGGAGCAACGATAGCTCCAGGTGCCACGATTGGAAGTCATGGAATATTTCATGCGAACTCTTTTATTGGAGTTGGTGCATCGGTTGGCGATTTTGTACAGGTAGGAGCGGGCAGTCTTATCAATCCAGCAGTAGTTCTAGAAGACGAAGTTTTCATTGGCTCTGGTGTTACTATCATTTCCGGAATAACAGTAGGAAAGGGCGCACGAATTGGTGCCGGCTCGGTGGTGATTGGTCCTGTGAAAGCCGGTGAGACTGTTTTTGGTAATCCAGCCACCGCAATTAAAAATTAGAAATATTCAAAATTGTACAGACTTTTTAGATCTTGAATATGAAGTTTTGAACTATGGCGAAAATATCAGAAACAGATCTTATCCTCAATCCCGATGGTAGTGTTTACCATCTCAACTTGTTACCGAAGCATATCTCTGACACGGTCATTGCTGTTGGTGATCCAAGTCGTGTGTACATGGTGAGCCAGTTTTTTGATGAAGTAGAGTTTGAAATGAACAAGAGAGAGTTCATTACCCACGTTGGTAAATTCAACAACAAAAGGATAACTGTCATTAGCACCGGAATTGGAACGGATAACATTGAGATTTTTTTCACGGAATTGGATGCACTCGTCAACATAGATTTAAAGACCCGTGAACCTAAGGCACGAAAAAGAAAACTAAAAATCATTCGGATCGGGACCTCAGGTGCTTTACAAGAAGATATCCCCTTGGGATCACACCTGGTTTCTGATTATGCGGTTGGGTTGGATAACCTGATGAATTTTTATGATTTGCCTATGGATGATTTTGAAGCAGGTGTTGCTCAAGACCTGCATCGTAAAACCGGCCTTCCATTTATGCCTTATGTTGTTCGGGGTTCACAATCCCTTCGCGAACAAATTGGATTTGATATGATGCAGGGCAACACCATAACCTGCCCTGGCTTTTATGCGCCACAAGGACGGGAATTGCGTCTGCCATTGCGTTACCCCACGCTGCTTTAAGATTTCAATTACTACCATAAGGGCGATTTTTGGCTTTCTAATTTTGAATTGGAAACTTCCGGCTACTACGCCATGG
>JANOQK010000473.1:0-2434 GCA_031414855.1 Bacteroidia bacterium
AAAAAGATTATTGAGAATGTTCATGCATTAGAAAGTGAACAAAGATGGGCTATTTTCTTGCCTCAATGCTCTGATTCCAGTCATAGACTTTGTCAGAAATTTCAATGAGCATTTCGGGATTTTTTTCCAGGGCATTTCCAATTACGATCATATCGGCACCTGCTTCAAATGCAGCAAGCGCTTTATTGGCTGTGTTAATTCCTCCTCCAACTATCAATGGAGTAGTAACAGCCTTACGAACGGTACTGATCATTTTTTTACTGATTTCTCTTTCAGCACCACTGCCGGCATCGAGGTAAATCAATTGTAATCCAAGCATTTCTCCCGCCAAAGCGGTGCAGGCCGCCAGAGAATATTTATCTTCCGGAATAGGAGTTGTGTTGCTAATATATGCCACTGACGTAATCTTTCCAGAGTTGATCAACATATAACCAGTTGGCATCACTTCAATCTTGTTGTTCTTGAGAATGGGAGCCGCCAACACATGTTGACCAATCAGTAAATCCGGATTGCGCCCAGAGATAAGCGATAAAAATAAGATAGCATCAGCACCCGGGTCAAGTTGCAAGGAATTTCCAGGAAACAGAACAACTGGAATACTCACCTGTTCTTTGATCTGATTGATCACTTCCGACAGGTTTGTAGTGGTGATTAGACTTCCTCCTACAAAGAAAAAATCAATACAATTTTCACTCGCAAGGTTTAGCAAGTGATTAAGGCGAACGGGGTCGTCTGCCTTATCGGGATCTACAAGAACAGCAATGGATTTTTTACCAATAGCATGTCTTTCTTTTAAAATATCAAGAATTTTCATCCTTCTTCTTTCTTGATTCCAAATATTCTACCAACATGTCTTTTGCCAAATCCAGTAATATGAATGTACCTTGGCTAATCACCCTGTCTCCGATTTGCGAAATTATTGACGGTGCCGAAGGCTCAGAATTTATCCCATTATCCTGCCTCTCCTGAAGGTTCGGCATACCTGCCTCATCGTCTTCTGTTTTGGTTTCTTTCGCTTTCTTTCGTTTCGCTTTACGTTTGGTTAATTGGCTTACCGTAAAATAAGTAAGCGCCAATGCTCCGCCAATCACCAGTGCATTCTTTAACACCTTCTCGGTTTTTTCCGATATTGCTTTAACCTCCTTTTCCAGTTCTTTTTTATGCCGATCACTCGTTTCAATGAGCTTTCTCTTTTCAGGGTCTTGTGTTTCCAGCAACTCCATACTTATTTTTCTCTGCGTTTGATTATATCCGTCAGACTTTTTTCAAGATTTTTAAGAATACCTTTTCGGAAGGCCATGAAAATCAAAAATCCAGCCAGGTACATTCCCGCCACGATCCAATATCCCAAATAACTTTCATTAAAGTATCGGCTTAAAAACTGGGCAAGTCCAATACTAAAGAAGACCAAGAACATAGTGGCAAAGAAAAACACCACCGCATATATCAAGGCATTGGCGACCACCTTTGCCACATCTTCTTTAATCTCAATTTTAAGTAGCTCAATCCGAGCTTCTACATAACCAGATAGATGATTGAACACGCCATCCAGCCGAAGGAATTTGAAAATAGTGTCTTTTAGGTTTTCCATAATTGAAGCCTCCAATATACTATAAATGCTTGATGGAAAAGAGTGAGGCGAGCGCAAATCTATCCTAGATTCTATTTTTTCTCAATGCTAAATAGCTCTTCTTTTGAAAGCACGTTCCCGGCTTTGTCATAGGTCTCTTTTTTTATAAGGATATTTTGAGTCGCACTTATAAAGGACAAGGAAATAGTGGAGTCTGGAGAAGGTTGGTGCTGTTGTTTTTCAAACACATACACAGAGTCCACCGACAGGGAGGGGTTGAGGACTAATTTCCTGATAATTTCCCGAATGCACATTCTATACCGACCGTTCTCATCTTCACCATCTTTACAGAAACCAGGTTTATTAAGTTCGTATAATTCATTATTAATGAAAAGCATATTCCGTTTTCTGTATACGGAAATGATTTTGCTTGGATCCTGTTGGTTGCTTGTTTCATCATCATAGATCGACCAGTTTGAAACAGACTGATTCTTAAAGGTCTTTGTGATGATCCTATAATATTCCTTTTGTTGTGTTTTGAAATTCTGTTTTTCGTAGGTTAACTCACGAACATCTACAGCATCCTTGTTAAGATATATCAATGAGAATGGTATGAAAAAAAACATCACTATCACATATAAAAATCCAGCAAGTCTATATTTAAGCGTTAGTCTACCAAGACCTGAAGCAAGCTTTATAGGTATGTCTTTAACAACAGGAATGGGGAAAAAAATCAGTACCCCAATAAAATTGAAAAGGAAATGTGCAATGGCAATACTAATAGCCGTATTAGAATTGAACATTGCCGCAATGAAGGCAGTAATAGTAGTGCCAATATTCGCGCCCAAAATAAATGGGACAGCC
>JANOQK010000474.1:0-2337 GCA_031414855.1 Bacteroidia bacterium
GAGACCTTCCATACAATTTTTAAATCCAAACATTCAAGCCTCAAATCCATTTAACAGGACAGTTGGAAATCCTTCACTTGATCCGGAATATACCAACAACCTGGAGTTAGGGTATAGCACATTTATTAAGGGTACTTCATTAAACTTTACTGGCTTTGTGCGAAATACCAACAATGCAATTCAAAGCTTGAGGAATGTAGCAGGAGATACTATCGTTACTACTTACGCCAATATAGGTAAGGAGAATGCTTATGGCATGAGTTTCTTCGCCAATATCACTGCTGGCAAGTTGTCGTTAAATGGTGGTGGAGATGTCTATTATGCAGATTTGTCTAATAATGTGCCCGATCCTACCCAAAATGCTGCTAATGCAGGATGGGTTTACAGCGGCCGACTATTTGGTAGTTATAAACTAAGTGACACCTGGGCTTTACAGGGATTTAGTTTTTACCGTGGCCGAAAAGTAGATCTTCAAGGATATCAGGGAGGATTTGGAACTTACAGTTTAGGTGCTCGCAAAGAATTCAAAAGTAAAAAAGGAAGTGTTGGATTTGGATTGGAGAACTTTCTGGCTCCTTCGATGAAAATTAGAGGTGCAATTGAAACCCCAACGATCAGCCAATCTAATGTAACTGTGTTGAATAACTTCAGCTTCAGACTTAACGTCAGCTACCGCATTGGAAAGATGAGTTTTGATCAACCCCGCAAAAGAAGCAGGTCTATTAATAATGATGATATGAAAGAGGGTGGTGGAGATGGTGGAATGGATAGCGGTGGAGGAAATACCGGTGGTGGTGGCCAGCAACCAAGAGGTGGGGCTCCCGCGGCTGCTGGCGCTCAAAGGCCACAAACGCCCACCAAACCTTCTACCACGGAGGCCACAAAAGTAGATCCAACAGCTTCGGTTAATGCAGTTGGTACATGGGCATATACGATCGAATCTCCAAGAGGGGGAGCCGGCAATCTAAAAATTAAAAAAGAAGGAGAAATTTATTCTGGTACTATTGTCAACACTACAAATAACCGTGAGAACCAACTGAAGTCAGTTACTGTAAAGGGCAATGAATTAACCTTTAGTTATGAAGTCAACTTTGGGGGTAATGTTTCTGAAATTGTAGTAAAAGGAATTATAACGGGAGATCAGTTTACAGGTAGCATGCAAATGGGGCAATTCGGATCATTTCCCTTTATAGCCAAACGCACAGAGTAATACGTTGCAATTAATTAACCTTAGCAATAGCTTCAGTTCTTAAACGAGAGCAGAAGCTATTGCTAAATCTTGAATGGCGTTGCCAACAGATTTAAAGACAGTAATCTGATCACTTTGCGTCTTGCCTTTTTTATAACCCGAAATAATTTCACCTAGTTCTGCGCGAATATGATGCTTATCGATTACCCCCTGCGCAATTGGAATTAGTATATCGCCAGCTTCTGTCAAGGCTGTTTCATATTGATCCACGACTAAGCAGGCATTTTTTATAACCTCAGATGGAATCTCCTGCATGGTGGGCTTGAAAGAACCTACTCCATTTATATGCACTCTTGATTTTAGGTACGTTGATTCAAATACTGGCGTAAGGGAGGTGGTGGCCGTGCAGATAATATCAGCTTGCTTTAGTTCATCGAGGAATTTGGCAGGATGGATTCCTATAGAAAATTTTTCAGACAAGCGTTTACAAAAGGAGGTAACATGCTCGGCAGTTCTTCCAAAAACGATGACCCTTCTTATTTCGCGCACATTTATTACTCCCTCAAGTTGGGTTTCAGCTTGAATACCTGTACCAAAAATAGCTAGCACATGAGCATCTTCTTGGGACAATAATTCGGTAGCCAGACCAGAAGCAGCACCCGTGCGAAGTGCAGTGAGATATTCTGCTTCCAATAGCGCAAGTGGGGTTCCGTTTTTTCCGTCCATAATTAACATATTTCCCTGGATAGCCGGCATTCCAACGTTTTTATCAAATACCGAAACCATCTTAAGCCCAAAAAGCTGATAGGCAGGTGAATAAGATGGCATATAGAGTGCACACCCCAACTCATCTGGCGTAGTAATTAGGGTGCGGATGGGAACGGTTGCTGCATGTGTACTTAATTGAACAAAAGCTTCTTTCATCAACCCAATGGCCTCTTTCATCGAAACTTTTTCGCGAATATCTTTTTCAGTGAAAAACTTGATCATACTAACAAATTAGTAATAAAACCTTATAAATTTTGTTATCTCATCCATTTTTGGAATTTTAGACAGTCTAATTTATATGTTATTAAAAAGTTTTATAAAAGTTTCTCCTTAATCATCAATTACAAGACGTTCATCATTACAACACTAGCTGTTTTATC
>JANOQK010000475.1:0-2863 GCA_031414855.1 Bacteroidia bacterium
CCAACTCTTCAACCAATTAGAGCCAGGAAGCGGGAAGCAACTCTTAAAATTTCTCGAAGAAGGAAAATACAAATACGATATCGGAGTAAATGAACTAGTCTATAAGCCTGGATTGAAGCTTTCAGAATTGGTAGATATGAAAGTAATCAAGGGTATTTTTAAACTTCATGTTTTTCAATCCTTGTCCCGATACGTAAGAAAATTCTTCAAAAATCCACGAATTATTCAACTGTTGGAATTTCCGGTACTGTTCCTAGGAGCGACTGCTGAAAAAACACCAGCGCTGTACAGTCTAATGAATTATGCGGATATGGCACTGGGAACATGGTACCCAAAAGGCGGCATGTTCAAAATTGTGGAAGGAATGATGGCAGTGGCTAAAGAACAAGGCGTAAAATTTGAATTTAATAGCAATGTATCCGGATTTGAAATGAATGGAAATGCTATCAAATCGATCATCGTAAATGGTGAGTCACGTTCATTCGATTACGTTGTAGCAGGAGCTGACTACCATCATGTAGAACAAACCCTTTTGCCAGCTAGCCATAGGAGATATTCTGAAAAGTATTGGCAAAGCCGATCGATGGCTCCTTCAAGCCTTATTTTTTATTTGGGATTGAACAAGAAAATTGAAGGCTTACTGCACCATACCTTATTCTTCGATCAGGATTTCACTGTTCATTCTAAAGAAATCTATGAAGAACCGAAGTGGCCAACATCGCCACAGTTTTACGTATCATGCCCATCCCAAACGGACCCTACTGTTGCCCCGGCAGGCCATGAAAACATCTTTATTCTCATTCCTGTAGCTCCGGATCTCAGAGACGAAGAGAGTACGCGCGAAAAATATTTCAATATTGTCATTGACAGATTTGAGAAAATAATAGGGCAAAGCATCCGAGAACACATAGTTTTCAAAAGAAGTTACGCACACAAGGATTTCATTGCAGATTACAATGCTTTTAAGGGAAATGCCTATGGCCTGGCCAATACAATTTTACAAACGGCAAATCTTAAGCCTTCCATGGTAAACAAAAAGGTTAAAAATCTGTTTTATACGGGTCAACTTACTGTGCCAGGGCCTGGAGTACCTCCATCCCTTATCTCCGGACAGGTGGTTGCTGATGAAATTATCAAAAGATACGTAGGTCTTAAAAATTGATGAATACAATGCTTTGTTTAACTTGTAGTAGCATATAATGGATCAGAAACAACTTTTCGACAAGGTCTCCATCAGGTGCAGCAGGCTGACCACTAAAGCCTACAGCACTTCGTTTTCGCTTGGAATCCGATGTCTGGAAAAAGAATTGCGCGATCCCATCTATGCCATTTATGGTTTTGTAAGGTTTGCCGATGAAATCGTGGATACCTTTCACGATTATAACAAGACAGATTTGTTTATCCGGTTTCGGGAAGAAACTTATCGTTCGATTGAAGAAGGAATAAGCCTCAATCCAATTCTAAATAGTTTTCAATCGACAGTCACTACTTTTAAAATAGAGCGAGAGCTAATCGATCAATTTCTTAAGAGTATGGAAATGGATCTTCATAAAACAAGTTATGATCAAAAAGCCCTAGAAGATTACATTTTGGGTTCTGCCGAAGTTGTTGGTCTTATGTGCTTGAGGGTTTTTTGCAAAGGTGATGGTGAGATGTATGCTCGGTTGAAACCTTCTGCTATGAGCTTAGGATCTGCCTTTCAAAAGATAAATTTTCTTCGCGATCTCAATGCAGATTACTTGGGTATGGGTCGCACTTATTTTCCAGGAATCGATATTTCTTCTTTTGATGATACTAGCAAAGCTCAAATTGAAAAAAGTATTAAAGCAGATTTTGACGCAGGATATAAAGGTATTAAACTACTTCCGCGTTCCGCCCGTTTTGGTGTCTATGTAGCCTATGTGTATTATCTGGCTTTGTTCAGAAAAATTCAAAATACGCCTTCCGATGACGTATTAAAATCCAGGATCAGCATCCGTAAAAGACACAAAGCCAGGCTACTTGCCTATTCATTTTTGAAACATCAACTCAACATGTTATGATGGAGCATGTGGTATTAGTCGATGCCGATGATAATGCGATTGGCACCATGGAGAAGATGGAGGCGCATCGAAATGGGATTCTCCATAGAGCTTTTTCAATACTTCTTTTCAACTCAAAAGGAGAATTACTCCTGCAAAAACGCTCTCCACTTAAATATCACAGCGGAGGCTTGTGGACTAATACCTGTTGCAGTCATCCCTTGCCTGATGAACCTATGGAGCAGGCTACGAAAAGAAAATTAAACCAGGAAATGGGTATCAATCTTCAAACAGAATTCGCCTTCAAATTTACGTACAAGGCAAATTTGGATAAAGGATTGTTTGAACATGAATGCGATCACGTATTTATAGGAAACTTTGATGGAACTCCTATTATCAATAAGGAAGAAGTAGAAGAGTGGAAATTCTGCGACATGATATCGCTACGTGCAGACATCCAGCAAAATCCCACCACGTACACATCCTGGTTCAAACTAATTTTGGAGCATCCTCAACTAAGCACTGTTATGGCTTAGTTTTCACTCTTGCTGAAATCCAGATTATACCCCAACTGGATCAACGTACCAATATTATTCTCCTGCTGTGCACCATTCTTCTTTATCAATAACTGATAAAAGGCTCCGCCCTGGACACTGAATTTTTTACTGAACTGATAACCAATGGCAGTATTGATTCGATTCTGATCTGGCTTATGAAAGGTTACTGATTTCCCCCAACTATAAAAGAGTTCGTCAAATACTCCAATGAACCATGCACCTGGTTCAATCTTTTCTTTATTTAATGGAATCTGAACTTGTAGGCGGTAACGAATGCGATTCAGA